>JAGAKH010000127.1 GCA_017625725.1 Bacteroidales bacterium
AGGCACTCAACTGTGACACCATGGCTCTGACTGAACAAGTAATATCAAACGATAAACAAATCAAAGCAGTGAAGGTAGCCTTTGACAAGCTGGCGGTCGCCGCCTGACGGGCTAAAATTCACTTGCGAAACTTAAGTTATAAATAATACTCTGCCAGAAAATGGCAAATTGGGAAGAAGGGAAAAAGTGTCAGAAAATCACAGAAGTTCCGAGAGCATTCCGTAGTATTTCTTCGTTACAGGAATCCTTCTTGAATCGTCTGAATCCAATTCTGCAAAGACAACACCGGTAGAGTCCTTCCTGAGAATCTTGACATGGAGCGGATTGACATAGTAGGAACGGTGACACCTGATGAGATTGTGATCGCCACAGACTTCTTCGAGAGCCTTCATTGTACTTCTCAAAACAAAGTTCTTGACCCTTCCAGACTCAAGATAGTAGATATTTACATAATTTTCTTCAGCAGAGATGTAAAGCACTGAATCAGAAGACACAACAAGTTTAAGATTGTGTTTGTCGTCATAAAACCTGAGTCTCTTGATCTGGGTTATTTCAGAGTTCTGATTCTGTCTGTGATAGTCATAGACACGAAGGGACAATGCCGTGATGGAATACGGAATGACCAAAGTGAAGAAAAGATGTTTGAAAAGCGTAGTTAGAACATCGAAATATGGCATGGACTTACCGAGGACCAGGTAAAGATAAAGTGATGTGAAGAAGGATGTGAAGACAATTTCGGCAAGACACCAGAATGAGTAGAGGGTATAATTTACCTTCATCGGGAGAAAATAGTAGAGAAGTCTAGTCAGAAGTATACTTGCAAGAATAATTGCAGTGAGAATCGTCGTATGGACACCAAACCAATCGTGTCCGAGGAGGCTATTAACGTCGAAAGGACGATAAACAAGCATGAATGCGAAGTAGAAAATCGGGAGCACAAAGATGTGGAGCAGCTGCGGGATGAATTTCCTGAAAGAAGGTGATGCGGATGCCATAAATTCGTCAAATTTTTTGTCACAAAATAAGTGTGACAAAATTAAGAATAATTTTTATTTGTCACAAATATTTAATTTTAATCCCTAAAATAAGGATATAATCACATTTCGTCACTGTATATCACAATAATTTTAAGATGTCGATATTGAGGTTTAGTTTTGCATTAAAAGTTATGGACAATCATAGAGAGTCTTTCTTAACAAGTTTGTTAATAAGGCTGGATGACGTTTATAGCAGTTTAAGTTAAAGTACATTTGCATGAGGGCTGTCGTGAGATAGTCCTCATGTTCTGTTTAAGAAAGCAATCAATAGTGAGGACAGAGCAGGCGGAGCAGCCCGTGAGCTGAGCTGCGGAGCTTGCTCAGAGCGACTGGCCTGTATGAAAAGAGAGCGGCCACTCAGCCGCTCTCTTGTTGGAATTATGCCGGAAGTTCCCGTCTACCCTATCAGGGCTAGAACTTGAAGCTATCTTTTAGAGCTGTTGTTTTATTGAATACGAAGTGATCAGGCTTGCTGTCCGGATCCTTGAAGAAGTAGCCGACGCGTTCGAACTGAACCGCTATGCCGGAATTGTCTTCGAGGAGTGCAGGCTCTGCCAAACCCTTTGCGAGTACAAGAGACTCAGGGTTAAGATAGTTCTTGTAATCTTCACCTTCAGGAATCTGTCCCATCTGGGCCTCTGTGAAAAGCTTGTCGTAGAGACGAAGTTCGATCTCCTTGGCATGCTCTGCGGACACCCAATGTATTGTACCTTTGACAGAACGCCACTCGCCGCCACCTGGCTTCGATGTAGGGTCGTAAGTACACCTGATTTCAATAACATTGCCATTTTCATCTTTGACAACCTCCTGGCACTTAACGATATAAGTGTATTTCAGACGAACTTCTCCGTCCGGCTTAAGACGGAAATACTTCTTAGGAGGTTCCTCCATAAAGTCATTTCTTTCAATGTAAAGTTCACCGGTAAATGGAACCTTGCGTGATGCTCCTTCAGGATCCGCAGGATTAAGAGGTGCATCGAACCATTCAACCTTTCCTGGCTCCCAGTTGGTGATGGTGAGCTTGACTGGATCCTGAACCACCATATAACGGTTTGAACGCTCGTTAAGATCCTGACGTACGCACCATTCCATAAGCTGGAGATCTATAAGCTGCTCGCGTTTTGCGACTCCTACCTTCTCAGCAAACATCCTTATGGACTCCGGTGTGTAGCCACGACGACGTATACCGCAGATGGTAGGCATACGTGGATCATCCCAACCGCTTACGAAGTTGTTCTTTACAAGTTCTAGAAGCTTACGCTTCGACATTACCGTGTAGGTAAGGTTGAGTCTTGCGAATTCGTACTGATGTGATGGGAAGATACCAAGCTTCTCGATGAACCAGTCATACAGAGGTCTGTGGACATCAAATTCGAGGGTACATATCGAGTGAGTGATGTTTTCAATACTGTCTGACTGTCCATGGGCATAGTCATACATCGGATAGATGCACCATTTGTCTCCTGTACGATGGTGATGTGCATGAATGATACGGTAGAGAAGCGGGTCACGGAAAAGCATGTTCGGATGTGCCATATCGATCTTGGCACGAAGCACCTTCTCACCATCCGCATATTTTCCGGCTTTCATTTCTCTGAAGAGCTGAAGGTTCTCTTCTACGCTGCGGTTACGGTATGGGCTTTCTGTTCCAGGCACCTGAACAGTTCCGCGTCCTGCACGGATCTCCTCCTGTGTCTGATCGTCGACATAAGCAAGTCCTTTCCTTATCAGTTCTTCAGCCCACTCATAAAGCTGATCGAAGTAGTCTGATGCATAACGTTCGTTCTCCCAGTCGAAGCCAAGCCACTTAATGTCTTCCTTGATGGAATCTACATATTCTGTATCCTCCTTTACAGGGTTGGTGTCATCGAAGCGGAGATTGGTCTTTCCGCCATATTTCTTTGCAAGACCGAAGTTGATGCAGATACTTTTAGCATGACCGATGTGAAGATATCCGTTTGGTTCAGGTGGGAAACGTGTCATCACCGATTCACATTTGCCGCTTGCGAGATCTGACTCAATGATCTCCTCCAGAAAATTAAGATTTCTGGTCTCAGTAACTTCCTTGTTTACCTCTTCCATATCTATTGGTAATTTGAATTTGCGAATAATCGGGCAAATATAGTGATTTTTCTGATAATACAGCGTTGTAGACATGCATATGAAGTATCAAAAAATATATTATATTTGCGAAAAGCAATTTATCAGATTATGAGTATCCAACAGGAGAAGATAAAGGAGCTCGTCGAGCGAAGGGCAGCGGCACGAATGGGTGGTGGCCCAAAAAGAATAGATGATCAGCATCAGAAAGGGAAATATACAGCCCGTGAAAGACTGGCCATGCTCCTTGACGAGGGCAGTTTCGAGGAGTTCGACATGTTCGTCCAGCACCGCTGCACAAATTTCGGGATGGAGGACAAGATATACGACGGAGACGGTGTAGTAACAGGAATGGGTACGATAGACGGCCGTCTCGTCTACGTTTATTCACAGGATTTCACTGTATTCGGAGGGACCATGTCCGAGACCATGGCAATGAAGATATGTAAGATTC
Organism: Bacteroidales bacterium; assembly: GCA_017625725.1. GTDB lineage: Bacteria > Bacteroidota > Bacteroidia > Bacteroidales > UBA932 > Cryptobacteroides. The sequence continues at coordinate 3,592 of JAGAKH010000127.1, forward strand.
AGGACATGGCGATCCGTGCCGGTGCTCCATTGATATGCATAAATGATTCCGGTGGAGCAAGGATTCAGGAAGGTATGGGTGGTCTTGCAGGACTCGGAGAAATCTTCACAAGACATATCACGGCATCAGGCGTGATTCCTCAGATATCCGGTGTGTTCGGTCCATGTGCCGGAGGTGCCGTATACTCTCCTACTCTAACGGACTTCACTATAATGATTCAGGATACATCATATATGTATCTTACAGGGCCGAATGTGGTGAAGACAGTAACAGGTGAGACTGTCGGCCATGAAGAACTCGGTGGAGCAAGTGTCCATGCCTGCAAGAGCGGAGTCGCCCATTTCGCGGCAAAAGACGAGGCGGAAGGCATAGGGACAATCAAGGCTCTGCTTGGTTTTCTTCCTTCAAACAACCGTGAACAGGCTCCTTTCAAACCTACTTCAGACCCAGCAGGCAGGACAGCAGACATCCTGAATGAAATAATTCCGGACAACCCTAACAAAGCCTACGACATGTACGTCGTAATCGGAAACATTGTGGATGACGGAGAGTTCCTTGAAGTGCATAAGAGCTGGGCAAAGAATATAATCATAGGCTTTGCACATATGAACGGACGTACTGTCGGAATCATCGCAAATCAACCTAAGGTTCTTGCCGGCGTCCTTGACAGCAATGCGTCACGCAAGGCTGCAAGATTCATACGTTTCTGCGACGCGTTCAATATTCCTATAGTAAGTCTGATCGATGTTCCGGGCTTCCTTTGCGGAACACAACAGGAATATGGCGGAATCATAAATCATGGAGCCAAACTCCTCTATGCTTACGGCGAAGCTACTGTTCCTAAAGTTGCCGTGACACTGAGAAAGTCCTATGGCGGAGCATACATAACCATGAGCTGCAAGCAGATGAGAAGCGACGTCAATCTTGCATGGCCGACCGCCAATTTTGCTGTTATGGGTGCTGAAGGTGCGGTTGAGATCCTTTATTCCAAGGAGCTGAAGAAGATTGAAGATATGGAAGAAAGGCAGAAGGCGGCTGAAGAAAAGAAGAAGGAATATAATGACCTGTTCTGCAACCCTTACAGTGCCGCTGCACGAGGCTACATCGATGATATCATAGAGCCCCGCAACACCAGGTTCCGTATAATCAGAGCATTGGAGCAACTTGCAGAGAAGAAATTGGAAAACCCTTGGAAGAAGCACGACAACCTTCCGCTATAATCTTCAGTCATGAACACATTCACTATTATGCAGACTTCAGCACATGTCCTGGAGAAGAGTGCTGAGATGGCGGCGAAGGATCCTCATGGACTGATCATCACATTAGTTTCAGTATCGGTTGTCTTTTCCGCCCTGATTATCCTTTATTTTGCATACACATTCATCGGCAAGGCAATAGGTTTCGACTTCAAAAAGATAATGTCGGGGCTTCAGGCCAGAAAGCGAAAAGCCGGACCGACGCATGAAGAGGCAGCTGCAATCGCCCTTGCCCTTGACCAGGAAATGAATGGTGAGGTTTACGCTGCCATCGGCATGGCGATGGACCGTTATCTGAATGACACGGTCCATGACAACGAAAGCTACATAATCACCATCAGAAGGAAATGACGTAAAACCATCTGTCAATTATAAGAAACATGAAAACATATAGATTCAAGATCAACGGCAACGAATATAATGTAGCTGTCAATTCCGTATCAGGAAACATGGCTGAAGTCAATGTAAACGGAGTAGCATATCAGGTGGAAATGGAGGATATGCCGACTGCACCGGTTCAATCGATTCCGGCAGCACCGGTTTTATCATCTCCTGTCCAGCAGGTTCAGCCTGCCCAACAGGCAGCCGCACCTGCGTCCGGAGCAGGCAAGAAGATCACTTCTCCACTTCCGGGAGTAATTGTAGCCCTTAAGGTCAATGTAGGTGACAAGGTAGCGGCAGGACAGGAAGTCGCTGTACTTGAAGCCATGAAGATGGAGAATTCCATCGAGGCTGAGACTCCGGGAACAGTGACTGCAATCCATGTAGCCAAGGGGGATTCCGTTCTTGAAGGAGCACCTATCATCACCATCCAATAGTCTGCAGGTTTCCCGGCCGAAAGTGAAGGAGAAGGCCGTAAACCACGTCACACACATAAACTGGTTATAGATGAACACAGTGATAGACAGCTTATTGCAGTTTCTGCAATATACAGGATTCGCAAACATGACTTGGCAGCATATAGTGATGATATGCATCGGTATTGCATTCATCACAGTTGCCATTGTCAAAGACTGGGAGCCTCTTCTGCTCGTACCGATAGGATTCGGTATGATAATCGGAAACATTCCATTCACAGAAGGGCTTCAGATAGGCATCTATGAAGAAGGATCAGTGATGAACATCCTGTATCAGGGAGTGCAGAAAGGTTGGTATCCTCCACTGATCTTCCTCGGAATCGGTGCCATGACAGACTTTTCGTCGCTGATATCACAGCCGAGGCTGATGCTGATCGGAGCTGCCGCACAGATTGGAATCTTCGGAGCATATATTCTTGCCTTACATATGGGTTTTACGCCAGCGGAATCCGGTGCTATAGGCATTATCGGAGGTGCTGACGGGCCTACTGCAATATTCCTTTCATCAAAGCTTGCACCTCACCTGATGGGTGCCATTGCTGTCTCGGCCTACTCCTATATGGCTCTTGTGCCTGTAATCCAGCGTCCGATTATGCTTCTTCTTACAACTAAAAAGGAACGTCTCATACGTATGAAGACTCCAAGACCTGTAAGTCAGAAGGAAAAGATAATATTCCCGGTGGTGGGTTTCATCCTTACAGCCCTCATCGTCCCTTCCGGAATGCCTCTGCTCGGAATGCTTTTCTTCGGTAACCTGCTCAAGGAAAGTGGTGTGACCAAGCGTCTTGCAGAAACAGCCCGGGGACCTCTGATCGACACCATAACAATATTGATAGGTGTGACTGTCGGATGCTCGACACAGGCTGACGTATTCCTCACAGGTGATTCCGTAAAGATTTTCCTTCTTGGTCTCCTGTCATTCGTAATTGCAACCACGTGTGGAGTCCTCTTTGCCAAATTCATGAATCTGTTCTGCAAAGAAGGCAACAAGATCAATCCACTCATCGGAAATGCCGGGGTCTCGGCTGTTCCGGATGCTGCACGTGTGTCTGAGAATGCTGGACGTGAATTCGACAGGAACAATCATCTGCTCATGCATGCCATGGCACCTAATGTGGCCGGCGTGATCGGATCTGCCGTCGCAGCCGGAATTCTTCTCAGTTTTCTTGGATAAATATCATAACTGATAATTCGAGAAAATGTTGTATCTTAGCAGGTTTGAACGAATCCGCTAAGAAAGATGCATCTACCCGATAACAAGATATTGGTAATGGATGGTGCCATGGGCACCATGATCCAGAGACTTGGCCTGACAGAAGAAGACTACCGCTGCAAGGAACTGGCCGGTTGCAAGAACGAGCTTAAAGGCAATAATGAATGTCTGAACCTTTCACGTCCGGACATCATCAAGTCAATCCATCAGCAGTATATAGCTGCTGGAGCGGACGTGATCGAGACAAACACTTTCAGTGCCAATTCGATATCACAGGCAGAATACGGATGCGGAAGCATTGCGGCTGCCATGGCATTCGAAGGAGCAAGAATTGCAAGAGATACTGCAGACGAAACCCAGGAAGCTGCAAGACGAATAGGACTGAGCCGCAAGGTCTGGGTTGCAGGCAGCATGGGTCCTACTTCAAAATCACTATCGCTTTCACCTGACGCTTCCGACCCTACATTCCGCAGCTATTCATTCAAGGAAATGCGTCAGGCCTATATGGAACAGGCCGAGGCCCTGCTCAGAGGAGGTGCAGACCTGCTGCTCATCGAGACATGCTTCGATGCACTCAACGTGAAGGCTGCTCTTTCTGCAATTCAGGAAATCGATTCCAGACGTTCCGACGGCAAGCAGACTCCTGTAATGATTTCAGTGTCAGTGGGTGACCGCAGCGGACGCACATTGACGGGACAGACTCTTGAAGCATTCTACACTTCAGTGAAGCACTACCCTATCATCTCCTTCGGACTAAACTGTTCATTAGGAGCATCCGAACTTCAGCCGCTTGTCGAAGATATCAATTCATGGTGCGAGTGCGGAATCAGCTGTTATCCTAATGCCGGACTACCTAATGAGATGGGAGGATATGACCAGTCGCCAGAGGAAATGGCAAGGGAAGTGAAGGAAATGGCCATGAAGGGTCTTGTAAACATAGTAGGAGGATGTTGCGGAACCTGTCCGGAACACATCAGGGCCATAACAGATGCAGTCAAGGGAATAATGCCACACCGAAGGCTGCAGGCAGAGAACTCACTCAAGGTAAGCGGTCTGGAAGCAGTTACAGTTGATGTAAGGAAGAATAATTTCACCAATATAGGAGAAAGGACAAACGTAGCCGGATCCAGAAAGTTTGCAAGACTTATTGCTGCCGGAGAATATGAGACAGCCCTTCAGATTGCTGCCGGACAGATCGAAGACGGGGCATCTATAATAGACATCAACATGGATGACGCCATGCTTGACAGCAGGCGTGAGATGGAAAGGTTCGTAAGACATATTTCTAATGACCCGTCCGTAGCCAGAGCTGCCCTGATGATAGACTCATCGCATTGGGAGACAATCCTGGCCGGTCTTGAAAATGCTCAAGGCAAGTGCATAGTCAACTCTATAAGTCTGAAGGAAGGTCCTGAAGCCTTTGTGGAAAAGGCCAGAATGATAAAGAGCTTCGGTGCAGCCATGGTGATCATGGCATTTGATGAAGAAGGTCAGGCAACTACCTTTGAGAGAAAGATAGAAATCTGTGAAAGAGCCTACAGACTGCTTACTGAAAAAGCGGGTGTAGCTCCAGAAGATATAATATTCGACGTAAACATACTTTCAATCGGTACAGGCATTGAGGAGCATGCCAGATATGCCATAGATTTCATTGAGGCTGTCAGATGGATCAAGAAAAATCTTCCGGGGGCACTTACATCCGGAGGAGTATCCAATCTCTCATTTGCATTCAGGGGAAATAACAAGGTGAGGGAAGCGATGCATTCAGCCTTTCTCTACCACGCCATCAAGGCCGGACTCGACATGGCTATCGTCAATCCTTCCATGCTCCAGGTTTATGACGAAATTGAACCGGAACTCCTTGAATGTGTGGAAGATGTAATCTTCAACAAAGATGCTCGGGCAACGGAAAGACTCATTGCAAAGGCTTCGGAGATGCTGACAGAAAAGGAGGTGCCGGAGGGAAGCGATGCGGGAAATAAAGATTCTGAGAAGATTCCTGCCAGTGAACGTCTGAAAAATGCTCTGGTCAAGGGTCAGTCGGCAAGTCTGGAGAACGATCTGATGGAAGCCATGAAGACTTTTGGCACAGCACTCCAGATCATCGAAGGTCCGCTGATGGAGGGAATGGAAACAGTAGGTACGATGTTCGGCGAAGGTAAGATGTTCCTTCCTCAGGTTGTGAAGTCCGCTAAGATAATGAGGGAAGCCGTGAGCATACTCCAGCCGTATATGGTTCTTGGAGAGAAGGGCCAGGAAAGGCCGGTCATTGTAATCGCAACGGTCAAGGGAGACGTCCACGACATAGGAAAGAACATAACAGGTATAGTGTTGACCTGCAATGGTTTCGAAGTGCACGACCTCGGAGTCATGGTAGACAAGGAAACAATCCTCGCCGAGGCGGAGAGACTTGGAGCATCCATTATCGCAGTGAGCGGTCTGATCACCCCATCCCTGTTCCAGATGGAAGAACTTTGCAGGGAGATGAGTTCAAGAGGGATGAGAGTTCCGCTGTTTGTAGGCGGTGCTACCACTTCCCCACTTCATACAGCCGTCAAGCTTGCTCCTTTATATGACCATGTATATCACGGATCCGATGCATCTGCTGCTGCAGTCATGGCGAAAAGATATATGATAGACAGCGAAAGCTTTGAAAAGGAACAGCATGCGGCACAGGAAAGACTAAGGGATATACATGAGACTAAAGAGGCGGAGGTTCAGACCAGACCGGAAGAATGGAAGATTTTCCAGAGCAAGCCGACAGATTGCAGCAAAGAGCTTCCGGAAGATCTGAAGGCAAAGGAGATCCCGGCCGAGGAGATCATCCCATATTTCGACTGGAAGATGCTTTATGCCATATGGGGCGTCAGATACGGAAGTGTATCACCTGAAGCGATGGAACTGATGCAGCTGAGGCAGGATGCAGAAGACGAGCTTGCACTGGGCAATTACCGGATACTGGTATCAGCAAGATTCTATAAAGCCTATTCCGATGGATATCAAATACATACCGACAGTTTCAGCCTTCCTATGCTCAGGCAGGAATATGGTGGAGCGATGTCACTATGCGACTACGTGAATCCAGAGTCTTCCGGCATGAAATCTCCTTTCGGCATATTCACAATCTGCGTAAAGCCAAGGAATGCTGCACATGAAGAGGGCTGCTGCTGCCCGGCATGCAGCAACAAATACGAGGATCTGGTTGCCAAGACGGTAAGGATGACTCTGGCGGAAGCTGCTTCCATGTGGCTGGACAAAAGGCTTGCAGGATTCATGGAGAAGGAAAGCAAGGACACCCCTATGCGTATCATAAAGCCGGCAGCCGGATATGCCAGCTGTCCTGACCACACATTGAAACGTGATATACTCAGACAGCTCAGCGGCAGTTACGACTTGGGAATCAGTCTGACCGAGAGCTGTGCCATGACACCGGAAGCCAGCATCTGCGGAATGATACTCTTCCATCCTGAAGCAAAATATAATGAGATCCGCCGGATCAGCCGGAAACAATTTGAAGATTACGCATCAAAAAGGGGTATGAGTGCTGAGGAGGCTGAGAGATTCCTCGGACACCTGATAAGATAAATACAGACAAGATATGAAAGTCTCTGAAATATTAGCTAACAGTCAGAAGGCCTATCCTTCAATCGAGATCGTTCCTCCTTTGAGGGGGATCACAAAAAATGAGCTGCTTGAAAGCATCGCACCTTTCATGGAATTCAGTCCTAAATATATAAATGTGACAAGTCACAGGGACGAATACGAATTCCGTCAGGAAGAAGACGGCACATTCAGCAGGCACCTCCTGAGGAACCGTATCAATGAGACGACAGTATGTGCGGCAATCATGTCACGTTATGATGTTGAGGTGGTCCCTCACCTGATCTGTGGAGGAAGTACTGCAGAAGAGATCGAAAGCCGCCTTGACAATCTGGAATTTCTCGGAATCAGCAACATTGTCGCACTCCGAGGCGACAGCATGACCGGAGAGAAAAGGTTTACTGCAACTCCCGGAGGATACCGCTACGCCAGTGAACTAGTGGAAGGAATCAGAAAATATCAGGGAAGCCCCGGCTATCAACGCAAACGTAAAATCGAAAAAGAAAACGGCAACGAACAGTCAGACAGATATTTCTGTATCGGAGTCGGAGCTTATCCGGAGAAACACTTCGAGGCTCCTAACATAGAGACCGACATCCTCAACCTCAAGAAAAAGGTTGATGCCGGAGCCGATTACATCATCACCCAGATGTTCTTCGACAATCAGGTATATTATGATTTCGTGGACAGATGTCGTGCGGCCGGCATAGACATCCCTATAATTCCGGGACTTAAGCCGATTTCAACGGCAAGACAGATAGCCATGCTTCCGGAATCGTTTTCTCTTGACATACCGGTTGAACTCACCGAAGCCATCGGAAAGGCTGGTGACGACAGGAAGGCCGTCTACGACATTGGCACTGAATGGTGTATAATGCAGTGCAGGGATCTGATAAGGAAGGGAGTGCCTGCAGTCCATTTCTACACAATGGGAAAATCTGAAAACATCACCAGAATCTTAAGAGAGTGTTTCTAAGAGTACTGACAGATATGATATAATATCAGTTTCAGCTGTATAATCGGCGAGGTTACAATTATTTTTCTGTTTTTAATAGGAATTGATTGTAACCTCGCTAATTTATTAGTAAATTTGCCCGATTGGAAGAAATTTTTTATTAAATCATATATAATTGATATAAAATCATGCAGAACAAATTGCAAGAATTGACAGACAGACTCTACAACGAGGGACTGTCAAAAGGAAAACAGGAAGGCGAGGAAATCCTTGCCAAGGCAAAGGTTCAGGCTGAGGATATCGTCGCTAAGGCAAAGGCTGAAGCTGAAGCTATCCTCAACGCTGCCAGAAAGGAAGCTGAAGACCTCAAGATCAAGGTTCAGGGCGACCTCAAGATGGCTGCAAACCAGAGCGTAGCCGCTACGAAGAAGGACATCGAGACTCTAGTGGTTGCAAAGATGACTGAAAAGGAGACTGCGAAGGCACTTACTTCAGCTGAGTTCGTAAAGGAAGTGATTCTTTCAGTTGCAAAGGGCTTCAACACTGAAGAGCCTGTAGACCTCGAGGTCGTTCTTCCTGAGGCTCTTAGAAAGGAACTCGAGCCATTCGTAGCAAAAGAACTCGCTGCTGCTCTCAAGGGCGGTGTAGAGGCACAGTTCACCAAGAAGATTGCAGGTGGATTCACAATCGGTCCTAAGGATGGAGGTTACTTCATCAGCTTCACTGAAGAGACATTCAATGCTCTCATCTCAGAATATCTCAGACCTGCAACCAAGAAGATTCTCTTCGGATAATGAACAATTACGAATATATCATAGCCAGTCTCCCGGAAATCACCACAGGATGGAAATTCGGTGAAAAGGGTCCGGAAGATTATATTGAAGAGATTGTCAGCCTCTGCTCGGGAAAGGACAGGAAGCTGATAGAATTTCTTCTTGGGGGCTATTGCGACGACATGCTCAATGCAGATTTCTATGCACAGGCATTGACTCACAAGGACCGCTTCATCAAGGAATTCTTCAGATTCGACCTGAATGTACGTAATGCAAAGGTGAGATTTCTCAACAAGGCTTTGGGAAGACCAGCTGACAAGGACGTCCTCACTTTCGGCGAGGATGCAGCTCCATCGGTTGCAGAGGCTGCCTCTGCTGACTTTGACGAGGCTCCGGCATTGGAAAACGTCCTTAATCAGGAGGATATTCTTTCCAGAGAAAGAGGAATAGACGATCTCATGTGGGAAAAGATCGATTCTCTCACCACATTCAACTACTTCGACATAGATGCCATTCTCGGTTTCATAGCGAAGATGAATATCGTGGCAAGGTGGTTCAGACTTGACGAACAGACCGGCCGCGAGATGTTCAAGCGTCTCGTTGACGAAGTCAGGGGAACATTCAAAGGTGTCGAATATCAAGGATAATAATAACAAGCTAACAATATGAAAACAACAGGTAAAGTAACGGGAATCGTTTCAAACCTTGTAACAGTCGAGGTCAATGGTCCTGTGTCTCAGAACGAGCTTTGCTACATCACTGTAGGTGATACAAAGCTCATGGCTGAGGTCATCAAGGTCAACGGCAAGAACGCTGCTGTTCAGGTGTTCGAAAGCACCCGTGGACTTAAGAACGGAAATGACGTGGAATTCGAGGACAAGATGCTCGAAGCCACTCTCGGTCCAGGTCTTCTTTCCAGCAGCTACGACGGTCTGCAGAACGACCTGACAACAATGACAGGCGTATTCCTCAAGAGAGGTGAATACACCGATCCTCTCAATCATGAAAAGCTCTGGGACTTCACTCCTATAGCAAAGCCAGGCGACAAGGTTGTTGCAGCTGACTGGCTAGGCGAAGTCAAGGAAGGATGGCTCCCTCATAAGATCATGGTGCCTTTCGCATTCAAGGGCGAATACACTGTAAAGAGTGTAGCTGAAGCAGGACAGTACAACATTGACAAGACAATAGCAGTCCTGACAGATGCAGCCGGAGAAGACATCGAAGTGAACATGTACCAGAAATGGCCTGTAAAGGTGGCTATCAAGGGATACAAGGAAAAACCAAGACCATCACGCATCATGGAGACAGGTGTACGCGTGATCGACACCCTCAATCCTATCGCAGAAGGTGGTACAGGCTTTATCCCAGGACCTTTCGGATGTGGCAAGACAGTGCTCCAGCATGCGATTGCAAAGCAGGGTGATGCAGAAGTCATCGTGATGGCAGCCTGCGGAGAGCGTGCAAATGAGGTGGTGGAAATCTTCACTGAGTTCCCTGAACTCATCGACCCACATACAGGACGTCACCTTATGGAACGTACAACCATCATCTGTAACACTTCAAACATGCCTGTAGCAGCTCGTGAGGCATCCGTATATACAGCGATGACAATCTGCGAGTACTACCGTGCAATGGGACTCAAGGTCCTTCTCCTTGCCGACTCTACTTCACGTTGGGCACAGGCTCTCCGAGAGATGTCCAACCGTATGGAGGAGCTCCCTGGAGCAGACGCATTCCCGGTTGACCTCTCAGCCATCATTTCTGCGTTCTATGCACGTGCCGGTATGGTTGTCCTCAACAACGGCCAGACAGGATCGGTTACATTCATCGGAACCGTATCTCCAGCCGGAGGTAACCTCAAGGAGCCGGTGACTGAGTCTACAAAGAAGGCTGCAAGATGTTTCTACGCACTCGAGCAGAACCGTGCAGACCAGAAGCGCTATCCTGCAGTAAACCCTATCGATTCATACTCTAAGTATCTCGAATATCCGGAGATCAGAGAGCATCTTGCCGAGAAAGTAAGACCAGGCTGGGTGGAAATGGTCGAGAAGACAAAGAATATCATCCGCAAGGGTAAGGACGCCAACGACCAGATCAACATCCTCGGTGATGACGGTGTGCCTATGAGCTACCACGAACTCTTCTGGAAGTCTGAACTCGTTGACTTCGTAATTCTCCAGCAGGATGCATTCGATGCCATCGACTCTGTGACTCCGATGGAAAGACAGCAGTTCATGCTTGAGCTTGTTCTCGGCATCTGTGACCAGGAGTTCACATTCGAGGACTACGAGCAGTGCCGCAACTTCTTCAAGGAAGTCATCAACCTTCTCCGTCAGATGAACTACTCAGAGTTCCAGAGTGAGAAATTCAACAACTACAAGCAGCAACTCACTAATTTCCTCAGCAATGGCAACTAAGGCATTTCAGAAAATATACACACAGTTGGAGGCCATCACAAAGGCAACCGTAGCACTCCGTGCTCAGGGAATCTCCAACGATGAGCTTGCTGTCGTAGACGGCAGACTTGCTCAGGTCGTTAAGACTAAAGGTGACCTTGTGACACTTCAGGTGTTCGCAGGTACCGAAGGCATCCCTACCGATGCTGAAGTAACATTCCTCGGAGCTCCTCCTACCCTCAAGGTAAGCGACGACCTCGCAGGACGTTTCTTCGACGCATACGGTAAACCACTCGACGGTGGTCCTGAAGTTGAAGGTACTGAGGTGCAGATCGGTGGCCCATCAGTAAACCCTTACAAGAGAAGACAGCCATCCCAGATCATCCCTACCGGTATCGCAGGTATCGACCTCAACAACACCCTCGTGTCAGGACAGAAGATTCCTTTCTTCGCTGACCCTGACCAGCCATATAATAATGTAATGGCACAGGTAGCACTCCGTGCAGACGTTGACAAGATCATCCTCGGAGGTATGGGTCTTACCAACGACGACTACCTCTACTTCAAGCATGAATTCGAGGCGGCTGGAGCTTTGGACAAGATCATTTCATTTGTAAACACGACTGAGCAGCCACCAGTCGAGCGTCTCCTTATTCCGGATATGGCCCTCACTGCAGCCGAGTACTTCGCTGTGGAGAAGAACGAAAAGGTGCTCGTCCTCCTTACTGACATGACGCTTTACGCCGATGCCCTCTCAATCGTATCGAACCGTATGGACCAGATTCCGTCTAAGGACTCAATGCCAGGTTCACTCTATTCAGACCTTGCGAAGATCTATGAGAAGGCCGTTCAGCTTCCTGACGGAGGTTCAATCACCATCATCGCCGTGACAACCCTCAACGACGGAGACATCACACATGCCATTCCTGACAACACCGGTTACATCACAGAGGGACAGCTCTTCCTCCGTGCTGATCCGGATTCAGGAAAGGTCATCATCGACCCGTTCCGTTCACTTTCACGTCTGAAACAGCTCGTTCAGGGTAAGCAGACACGTAAGGACCACAGCCAGGTCATGAATGCTTCCGTTCGTCTTTATGCCGACGCACAGAACGCAAAGACAAAGCTGGAAAACGGTTTTGACCTTAGTGACTATGACCTCAGATGTCTCGACTACGCCAAGGCTTATGCTACAAGAATCCTTGCCATCGACGTAAACATCAAGATTGATGAGATGCTCGACACAGCATGGGAACTCTTCGGAACATACTTCACCAAGGCTGAAACAGGTATCAAGCAGGAATTCATCGATCAGTACTGGAAAAATTAGTCCTACTGTCATTTCGACCGTAGTGGAGAAATCAAATTTATATGGCAATAAAGTTTCAATATAATAAGACATCTCTCAACAACTTGAACAAGCAGCTCAAGATGAGGAAGAATGCCCTCCCTACCCTTAAGAACAAGGAGTCGGCACTTCGTCTTGAAGTCCGCAAGGCCAAGGAGTATTCAGAGAAACTTATTGATGATCTTGATGCCGCACTGAAAAGATACGACTATCTTGCAGCACTTTGGAATGAATTTGAAGCCGGGCTCATCACCATCACAGATGTAGATCTTGTGACAGTGAAGGTGGCCGGAGTGAAGACACCGGAGTTGAAAGAGATTCATTATCAGATAAATGACTTCAATGCTTTTGCAAAACCGGCATGGTACGCAGATGGAGTCTCTATCCTGAAGGACCTCTCAAGACTTGGAATCGAATCCGAAGTATACAAGGAAAAGGCTCGTATCCTTGACTTCCAGAGAAAGAAGACCACTCAGAAGGTAAACCTTTATGAAAAGGTCCAGATTCCTGGATATCAGGAGGCAATCAGAAAGATCAAACGATATATGGAAGACGAGGAGAACCTCTCCAAGGCAGCTTCCAAGATCGTGAAGAGCAGACACGAAATCGAAGAGGAGGAGCAGAACAATGGTTGATAAAATGATAAAATATTCCTTCATTCTTCTCAGCGGAGAGACTGAAGGATTCCTGAAGAATCTTCAGGAACTCGGTGTCGTTGACGTGACCCGTTCTGCAAAACCTATTGACGAGCATTCTACAAAGATGCTTGACTCAGTAGCTTCAGCCAAGCGTGTCATTTCCAGACTTGAAAGCATCAACTATGAAAAGGATGCATGCAAGGAGGGAATCATGAAGGCATTCGGCAATGCTGTTCTTCAGAACGACCTGGTCGGCTCAGCACAGGCAGTTCTTTCAGAACTCGCTGAAATTGAAGCGGCTAAGGCTGCGGCTGAAAAGGAAGTGAAGGCAAGGCTCCCTTGGGGAGATTTTGACAAGTCACGTCTTGATCAGCTCGAGACTCTCGGTTACACCGTGAGGTACTACACTGTAAACAAAAAGAAGTTCAACAGCGAATGGAGCCAGCTCTGTCCTCTTGAAATCATCTCTGAAGAGAAGAACAGCGTATGGTTCGTGACTGTAAGTCCGGCCGGGGAAGACTACTCATTCCCGATTGAACCGGTTGCTGCTCCTGAAGCATCATGGAAGGCAGCACAGGAGACTGCAGACAGCTACAACGAGCGAATCATTGCACTTAAAGGACTTCTTCTTAAATACAAAGAGGCTATTCCACAGATTGAGGAAAGCTACAGGAAAGAACTTGTTGACCTGGACTTCTATCTTGCAAAGGCATCAGGCGAGTCCGCTGCCGAGAATCTTCTCAACATTGTAGAAGGATTTGCTCCGGCAGAAACAGAAGCAAGCCTTACAGAAGCATTTGACAAGATGGGAGTATTCTACATCAAAGAGGAAGCTACTGAAGAAGACAATCCTCCTATCAAACTGAAGAACAACAGGTTTGTAAAGATGTTCGAGTCACTCACTGGAATGTATGGTATGCCGGACTATGGTGAATACGACCCTACTCCTGTCGTTTCCATCTTCTTCCTCCTGTTCTTTGCGATGTGTCTTGGTGACGCAGGATATGGACTTGTCCTGATTCTCGTTGGACTCGCCATGAAGAAGGGATGGGTCAAGATCTCGATGTTTGACGGACTTGGTGGTCTGATTGCAACACTTGGTGCTGCAACTGCAGTTATCGGTGGTGCACTCGGTACATTCTTCGGTCTGTCTATCATCAACCTTGTACCGGAAGGTTCCGCTCTCAAGGCATACTATGAGTTTGTCGGCGGCAACATCCCTACTCCTATGGGTGAACTTCCGTTCCAGATGCTCCTTGCTCTCGGTATCGGAGTATTCCACATCTGCCTTGCTATGATAATCAAGGCTGTGGGTTACACCAAGAGATTCGGTTTCAAGGAGAACATTGCGACATGGGGATGGCTCATCCTTATTGTCGGTGGACTGATCGTTGCACTTCTGGGAGTCGGCAAGCTGATTTCTGCAGAGGCTATCAAATGGGCTGTAATAGTGATCGGAGTCGTTTCCGCACTCGCTATCTACATCTTCAACACTCCTGGCAGAAATCCTCTCATCAATGTAGGAGCCGGTTTGTGGGACACCTACAACATGGCTACAGGAATCCTCGGTGACGTACTCAGCTACATCCGACTCTTTGCACTCGGACTCGCAGGCGGTATGCTCGGTGCAGCATTCAACGACCTCGGAACAATGGTGCTTGGCGACGGAGGAATCAATTGGGTATTCTTCATCCTCATCATTCTCATCGGACATGTGCTTAATCTTCTTATGTCATGCCTCGGTGCGTTTGTACATCCGCTTCGTCTTAACTTCGTGGAGTATTTCAAGAACTCAGGATACGAAGGCAAAGGCAAGGCTTACAATCCTTTAACAAAATAATTAACAACAAATAAAAACAAAAAATTATGCTCAACTTAGTTTTAGGTTATCTCGGACTTGGCCTCATGCTTGGCCTCGCCGGTGTAGGATCATCAATCGGAACAACAATCGCAGGTAATGCTGCAGAAGGTGCTCTCAAGAAGAATCCAGAAAAGTCATCAAGCTACATGATTCTTTCTGCCCTCCCAGCAACACAGGGTCTCTACGGTTTCGTAGCATTCCTTATGTGGCTCGGCAAGGACTTCGCACAGGATGGTCTCATGCTCTTCGGAGTAGGTATCTCTGTAGGTCTGGTATGTTTGTTCTCTGCTATCCGTCAGGGTCAGGTTTGTGCTAACGGTATCGTAGGAATCTCACAGGGACACGACGTTCAGACAAACACCATGATCTACGCCGCTCTTCCAGAGTTCTATGCTATCCTCGCACTCGTAGCAGCCCTCATGATCTGATGATAATTTCAGATAACAAAAATAGACTCTAAAGCCTGCTTTAGAGTCTATTTTTGTTTAATAAAGTGTGTCTGTTCGCCGTGAGAGATGTCCCGACCCTCTTCGCTCATCCGACATGACAGGGGAAGGGGGATATAACAACTAAGGTGGGCGATGTGCCCACCTTAGTTGTTGCAGATATGTATCTACTACAATATTTAAAGTGTCTCCAGAATCTGCCAGATCTGATAGAGGCCTCTTGGAACATGGAAGCATCCCTTCCATTTACCTCCCTTTAGAGTCAGGAGAACCTCTCCCCTACGGTTCAGATATCCATACCATTCTGGGTATTCCTCGTCCTTGAAATGAGTCCACATGTAGTTGTGGAGCTTTTCAAACCACTCGAGGCATTTCTCGTTTCCTGTGAGCTGATATCCCTTGATCATGCAGATTGCTGACTCAAGATGAACCCACCAGAGTTTCTGGTCCCATTCAAGCTTCTGCATCGGAGCCTTCTTGATGTCCTGGAAATAGAAGATTCCGCCATACTCCTTGTCCCAGCCGAAGTCTATTACACTGAGGGATATCTCCACGCATTTTTCAATAAGAGCCTTGTCATTTCTACGGATTCCAAGATTCATCATGAACCAAAGAGCCTCAAGATCGTGACCAGGGTTGATTTCGCGTCCCTCAAAGCAGTCTACCGGTGTACCGTCCGGAGCAACATTCTCAAGCATGACACCGAACTCAGGATGATAGAAGACATTGAGAATCTCGCTGAGACACTCGTCTATGGTCTTGTCAAGAAGAGTCTTGTCAGGAAGGATATTCTCAACCTCGAGGGCCATGTTGCAGATGATCATAGGGAGAGCGAAGCCCTTCATAGGGCGTGTTCCCGGATATGACTTTTCCCAACGTCCCTTAGGATCGTTACGTCTGTCGAGGATACGCTGGAATGTCTTCAAGGCTATCTCCTTATATTCCTCACTTCCGGTTGCTTCCGCAAGCTGGGCAAATGCCATGCAGGCAAAAGTATTCGAGAAGATGTTATATGGCTGGATTATCGGCTTGCCTTCACGTGTCACTGAAAAGTAGAAGTCATAATTGCCGTCATGGGCATAATTCTTCAGGAATTCACCTCCCTGAACTGCACAGTCAAGCCATTCCTGTCTCTTTTCAAGTTTGTTATATAACATGGCAAACATCCAGACCTCGCGGCCCTGGAGCCATATGAATTTGTCTGTATCGAAGATGCTTCCGTCTCTGTCAAGACAACTGAAGTATCCACCATGCTCGAGATCCTGGGACTTTTCAAGCCAGAAAGGCAGGACATTATCCAGAAGTTCGCTCTTATATTGTGCTGCAAGTTTCTTAAAATCCATGATATAAGGTTGTTAGGTTTAGTATGCGAAGTTAAAAAAAATTATCAACTAAGCAAAAATAATTAAAATTTATAGATTATCCTACGGCGACCTAAGGCCACCGTAGGATAATCTATAATCATTAGAGCTTGAAGTACTTAGCAGCGATAGTACCTGATGACTTGTCAATCAGATAAACTACAGCACCACCGTCAGCTGCCTCGAGAGTAACTGAAGCCTGAACATACTCATAGTTTGTTGAAGCTGCATCCTGTGCATCGAAGAGAGCAACATCATCCCAAGTGTGAAGAACCTGCTTGGTTTCAACATCGAAGAGGTAAACTGTCGGAGGAGTAGAAGCATAGAAGCAAGAAAGTGCTACAGCCATATACTGCTTGCCGTTGATCTCACGGATATCAATACCGTTAGGAGAGAAGTTACCTGCATAGTCACCTGCAAGTGGAGTTTCAACTATTACTGAAGTTGCACCTGTAGTAAGGTCGATAGTCTGAAGAAGATTAGCATCGTAGCATGCAGTAACAGCACCACTGTTGATTGTTGAGCCAAGAAGAGCAAGACCAGGATGGTTGTGAACTCCACCACCGAAATATGGACCAGCCCAACCTACAGCCTTGTAGTTTCCGTCAATAGCTACATTAGCCTGAATAGCAGTACCGGAAGTAACATTGAACAAAGAGATTACGTTGTGTACATAATCACCGTTGTTGTGTGGGAGAGCAATGATTGCATCCTTTGTAACATCACCTCTGACGTTCATTGACATACCGAGATACTCCTCGTCAACGTCCTTGATGATATCCTTGACCTCTGAAGAACCTGGAGCAAGGTAAGCGATTCTGAACCAGTTACCGTAAGCGGTCCACCTGTTCCAGAGACGGTTAGCCATAACGAGGTTTCCAGCGTCGTCCTGTCTTACTGTATAAGGCTTGAAGCCAGGAGTTGCGATTGTACCCTTCTTCTCACCAGTTGCCTTATCAAGGATTACAGGCTCTGAACCGTCACCTGCACAAACTACTACATTACCATCGTAAACAGCAATTGAAACACCAGTCCAGATCTCGTCAGTAGAGAACATTGTTCCTCTTGCAGTACGATTCATCACGTCCTTGATACCGATAGCCCAAAGGAGCTTGCAGATACCGTCCTGAGTTACAGTTACTGTACCGCCAAGTCCAGAATGCTCAGTAGTGAATGTAGCAACAGCTGTACGTGGATCGTTAGCTTTGTTCTCAGTTGCAGTGAAAGTAACCTTACCCTCACCCTTAGCTACTGTAAGCCAGTCATTCTCCTCAACAGTTACATTGAAATCAATGTTTGTAGAAACTGTGAAATCTACGTTACCACCCTCTGTTGCAATTGCAAGAGCGTTCTCGATTGTGAAGAATGGCTTAGCAGCCTGAGTGATTACGATTTCTTTCACCTGATCACCTGCAGTAACAACGATAGTAGCTGTACGCTCAACAGTCTCATTTGAGGCATCGATAACTACATTGATCTTTGCATCACCTGCAACACCCTTTGCAGGAGAGATAGAACACCAATCGATATCCTCTTTGATCTTTGCTGTCCAATCTACATTAGTAGTGAACTCTACAACGAAATCCTCATTACCCTCTACAGGCACTGTAAGCTCTGTTGTAGTGACATTGACTTCAGGAACGATTTCCGGAGTCTTTTCACATGCTATTGCCGCTACGGCAACAAGCATCATTAAAGCAATTTTTTTCATGTTAAAATGATTAGTAAAAAATAATAAAAGTGATTTGAATATGATTATTTCAATGTTTCCAGATATTTATCAATAGCCTTCTTCATGTCACTCCAGTAATTATGCATCTTGATGTGACACAGATCGAATATGAACAAGCCTTCCGTGCAGGCATTTATGCAGACATCTACAATCATAGGCATGTATGCTCCCTGACCGCCATTCTCAAAGCCGGATCCATTACCTATATCAGGTCCTCCTGCATATGGTACATCGCCTGCAAAAAGCTCCTTTGCCAAAGTGCAGAAACCGTTCATGGTCCACTCGGAGCTACCGTAAATACTCTTGACTCCGGCATAGGCACCGATGATCATGATGTCGCAATGATCGGCATAGCCGTATTCATTATAATCAGGGGTTGCCCATTTATAAAAATTCGAAGTCTCATATTTAGGACTTGCCCAATTGACACCGGAATTATAATATGTTGAATACCAAGCTCCAACATAAGCACCGAATCTGATATCAGGATTAACGGAATGAACTTTTGCAGATGCCTTTTCAATGAAGTCATGGATAATCTTTGCACGGAACTCAAGCCATTTCTTCTGCATGTCAGTCACAGGAGAGCTCAACTCGCTCTGACCTGGGGCAAATATGTCGCCAGGCCAGTTCTGAACCTTCTTTCCGATGTGAGCCTCAAACTTCTGTCTTGAAATGTCCGAAAAATCACTCTGAAGATTGAAGTCATCATAACGGCAACGGTCAAGAATGATTCCGTCAAGATCATATTTTGCAAGATCTCCAAGAAGATTAAGGAGGTACTCAACAACCTCATCGTTTGCCGGATTGAAGAACTTAGCACCGGTGTCTTCAAGGTCGAGGCTGTTTACAAGGCCGTCACTTGTATTGACCACTGTAGCCCAGGATTTCTTAGATGGATCAGTGTAGAACACTCCATCCTCACCAAGTCCGTAAGGGCAGAGGCAGCCTCCTACCATTGTATTCATGCTGGCATAGACATCAAGACCCACCTTCTTTCCGGCATCTATGAATGCCTGAAGATAATCAAAGTCCTCTGTTCTATACACCCAATTATAGCCCATCTTCAACCATGCATCAACCCTTGTAAGAGGAGCCTCTACAGATGAGTTGAACAAAACACCGGAGTTGGTAGGACGTACGTCTACAATCACAGCTGTGAATCCTGTATTCTTGATCTTTGCCATGTCTGAAGATATCTTATCGATATCATTGGCGTAATCATTGAAATTTGCAGCAGCATCAATCCAAACGAAACGTGCCTTACCTGTCTTCTCCTCAGGAGTTTCAGGTTCTTCTGGTGTTCCTGGAGTTTCAGGTTCTACCGGTTCCTCAGGCTTTTCTTCCGGAGTATCATATTTATCCCACTCCGAGTTCCATAAATACACTCTCTCCTTCTCACATGAGATCATGCAGAAGAGAGATAGAGCAATAAAAATATTTCTAATTATCCTCATTATTTGATCATTACAGTGCTTGCGACAGAACGCTGGGTTCCGTCTGATACCTTAATTGTTTCCTTGCCGTTGACAAGCATGCAGCTCGAACCACCGCCATCAAGATTGATTGCCTCGACGCACTTAAGGTCAAGAAGAACATTCGCTACGTCCGCAGTAGTCAGACCTTTCACTCCTGCCGTCATTTCACGTCCTTCACAAACAAAAAGAATCATCTTCTTGTCGGAAGTCACTCCTATGGCAGTTCTCGGCTGATTGCTGTCCGGACCTATGCCGGATTCACCGTTGAAGAGCTCGGCAACATACGAATCAGTGAACTTTCCTTTATTGATCAGCACCGGACCGCCACCGATTCCGTTAACTGCCGCAAATTCCTTCGCTCCCTCAGGATAATCGGCAGAAGGCTGTGATGCAGGTTCCTTAGTCCAGTCATTCGCTGCCGGATCCGGATACATGAAATGTCCGTTCCATGTCTTATAGGTCCAGCATGCATCAAAAGATCCGTCTGAAAGTTCAAGGAAGGCTGCACGGGTAGGATAATACATTGTCTTCCAATCCTCTGAAGCATAATTGATATTATATGCCAGAACCTCGGAATTCCTTACGGCAAGACTTGACGTGTAGTTGGTGCCATCAGAATGATAGAAGAAGCCTGCATTGATTACAACCGGCCACGATCCGGACGAATACACTTCAGAAGGAGTCTTATATGAATCAGGAGTAGAGTAGGAATCATCCGACTTGACACTCCATATATCCCAGCCTGCAGAGGAAAGATCCGCTACTGCAATGAATGCGACAGCTGACTTGCCCTCCAGATGTGACGGAGACTTATAAACACGGATATGAGATGGCAGAGAACCATAGTCCTTGGATACATCTGCCCATTTATCAAGAGTGGCATCCTCGACAGGCTGCTGATCTTCCGGTTTCTCCTCAGGTTCTACAACCTCTTCAGGATCCTCCCAAGGCCATACTTCGAGGATATCCATACCCTTCTTCTGACATGACAGAAGAAGGGTAAGAATAGCTATTATGAGTAATATTCTCCTCATTACTAGATATTTATACAATCTGCAGAGTATCCTCCGATAACTGAGCAGTTGTGGTCAAAATAGAAAATGAACACCTTGAATCCATCTGCAGAAGGAGCCATAACGACGTCGGCTGCTGCACAACCCTGAGCAGCTTTCTGGAACCACTCGATCTCACTGTTTGCAAGAACAGGTTTACCTTTCGAGATTGAAGTAGGAGTTGTAATGTCGAAGACTGTAAGCATAGGACCTACACCCCACATCGGGAAGTGGCTGCTTGTAAGATGTACTGCATAGATTGCATTATTATAAGACTTGGCATCCATACAGTTGGTGTTAAAGTTGGTATTGATGCCGAATCCAAGATCTGCAAGTGCCAGAGTAGCTGCTATCGAGCCTGTCTGATTGATATAATTGATCGTATTTGCAGAATAGTAACAGAGCATTACACCATGATCTGCCTTAGGAGAAGTAGCAACAACCTTTGCCGTGTTGGTCGGTGCAGTACCCCATGTAAGACCAAGACCCAGAAGGTCTACAACCTCGGTAGTTGTCACGGCACCTCCGGAAACAATGATTCTTGTATACTTGCTTGCCTCTGTCACACCGGCTACACCTTCATGAGTAAGGATAATCACTGCATCTGAGTCGATATTTCCATGAACCTTCATGTGATATCCGGTTGCAAGATCTGTGTCATTTGTAAATGAATGGAAGAGTTCAGGAGCCTTTGTCACTGAATTGGTCCTGTAGATCTCACATACTCCGGCAGCCTCTGCATGGGTAGAAATTACAAGGTTGCCACCTTCATCATTGGTAATAGCAGCAATATTCACATTACCTGCATTGATTTCACCCTTCTTCGAGCCTGTCAGGGCATCAATATAAACAGGAGCAGTGCCGTTGCCGAATGATACGATAAGATAGCCTTCAATGGATGCGAGAGTAGGATATACTGTAGTAGTATATTGAGGGAATCCAAGCAGTTTGACAGGATCGATGTTGAAAAGCGGTGTAACAGACTCTTCTCTGAATCCGTAAGGAATCTTGGTCGGATACTGCTTCATTACCGTATAGACACCCTCTGTGCCGTCATCAGCAACGACTGTCAACTTCTGAGGTTCATTGTAGTTTCTAGGCACCGAGAGATCTTCCTTCACTTCAGCATGAGCACTGACGGTAGCTTTTGCTTTATAGTTGGTAAGATCATCTGTGGTGAAAAGATAGATTTCCTTCTTTTCCTCATTCACAAAGCCTGAAACTGTAAATGGTTCTGTCAGTTCGAATGACATAGCCTTACACTCAGATGACTTTACTCTCTTGCCTTCAATGATGATAGGTCTGCTGTTTCCCTGAGCGTCAGTGAAGATGAACTCATTCTCAATACCTTCATTAAGGTCAAGAATCGTAATAGGAGGCTCTATCTTGCAGTTGTTGGCAAGAGCAGCCTTAACCCTTAAAGCACTCAGATACTTCTTTGTGGAATTATCAGATGTTGCCGGATAATAGTAAGGAATTTCTATTACAAAACGGTCAACCGTAGGATCCTCAACTACTAATTTTGCCAATTCCAGACCATCATAAGGTCCTGAGGTAAAAAAAGCGGTCAAGCTGGTAATACCCTGTCTTTCAAGAGTAGGAGGCACATGCTGAGGCTTCTGGCATCCGGAAATGAGGGCCACAGCTAAGAAAAATATAAGATAATATCTTTTCATCATCAGTTTCATTAATTATTATTTCCACTCAGGATACTGTTCAACAAAGTCATTTGTATTATACTCGCTGGCCGGCAGAGGGAAACGATAAAGCTTTTCAGGGAAATTCCTGTTCATATCGTCAACTGAGACATAGGTATATACAAACTCGCCGTCTGCATTCTTCTCAATCTTAAGGCCGTGCTGTTGATAATCAGAGAGTCCTACCGGGTATGACTCATGTGCAACTCCCCATCTGCGGAGGTCCCAGTACCAGAATCCTTCCATAGAAAGTTCGACCTTACGCTCCTGGCGGATTGCATTGAAGAGATCCTTACCTGCCTTATCGGTGTATGGAAGACCGACCCTGTCGCGGATTTCACGTATACAGTCATTTGCACCGGTCAGGTCATTATTGTTATAACAAGCCTCAGCCTTGTTCAGAAGGACCTCGGCATACCTGATGATTGTTATAGGAGAATCACTTGCAAGAAGCTTGACATTGTTTTCATCAAGAAGCTTTCTCAGATAATATCCTGTAACTGTTTTTCCGGATGGACTCTTTTCGAGCCTCCATGCTGCCCATCCGTCCAGACCTCCAATATATGGTTCGATCTTACGTCCCTTCCACATTGCACCATTGTAAAGAATGGTCGCATGGAAACGAGGTTCCAGGTCAGCATATGGAGGAGTTTCTGTAGTACCGTCTTCAGTGTGCCATGGTTCCCAATCAGGGAAGCCTCCATCTGCAAGTTCAAAAGACTCGACAAATTCCTGAGTTGGAACTCCTATACCACCATTACCGCTGTTACCTTCAAGTGCATGGTCACCACCTGGACAATATCTTGAATCCATTGAATGTGTGATTCCGTCAGCATAACTGAAGGTATACTGAAGAATAGCCTCATTGTTTCCGCCATTGATAGGCTTCTGATAAGAATCTGCATAATTTGCTTCAAGCGAATATCCAAGCTCCTTTACTTTCTCTGATGCATCGATAACTTCCTGCCAACGCTTCGCATAAAGCATTGTTCTGGTTATATATGCATAGGCCATTCCCTTGTCAAGACGGCCTCTTGCTTCGGCCTTTACCGGAAGATTCTCAGTTGCAAATACAAGGTCAGCATAGACAAAGTTCCACACCTCTTCTTCAGGTGACAAAGCCTTATTCTTGGTTATTGCTGTAAGGTCAGCATCATAGATGATCACATCTTTGTACCTTTTGGCGAGTTCGAAATACATACCCGCACGAAGAAGACGGAGTTCGCCTTCAAGACGGTGCTTGTCAGTCTCCACCATCTTTCCATAGGTATGAATACCGCTGATAGCCTGATTCACCTTACGGATAGCTGTATAAAGCATGCCCCATGTTCCCATATATGAATCCACATAACTTTCTGTAATGGTTGAGCCACCATAAGAGAATTCACTTGGAACAAGAGCTTCAGCGTTAAACTGATAAGAACAGTATTTAAAAAGGTCAGTGAGAGATTCGGACATACCGAGTTTGGTCTGACCGTTAACAATGTCTATAAGATAACTATATAGATAGTTCACATTATACTCAGCGTTTTCTGTAGTTTCCCAGATGGTCATGTCGGAAACGCTGTTTGTCGGCTGCATGTCGAGCAGATCACTGCAAGAGGTGACTGCTGATAATCCTACGGCTACAGCCAATGCAATCAATATCCTTTTAATCATAAAATTTCTTGAATTGTATCCTTAACTTGGTTCAGGATGGGTTAGAATGTCAATGTAAGTCCACCCATGAGCAAACGCTGCTGTGGATAATAACCGTTGTTCACGCCTGGAGACTCAGGGTCGATTCCTTCTGGAAGTCCATCAATTGTAAAGATGTTCTGTCCCTCGACGAAAAGTCTGAGGCTCTCTACCTTGAGCTTCTTCATCCATTTTGAAGGGAAGGTATAGCCCAACTGAGCAGACTTAAGGCGGACATAGCTTCCATCCTTGATCCAGAATGTGGATGCAAGTCCGTTGTCACCACCATGACCAGGGGCACCAAGAGAAAGTCTTGGAAACTCGCCATTCGGATTATCGATGCTGTAGGCACCTTCAACCAGATAAAGAGGAGAGTTCGAACCTCCACAGTTGAATGTTTCGGTCCATACGGTGTTATCATCTCCACCCATTTCAGCATAGGTACCGAGCATTGACACGTCAAAGAGGGCACCACCCGTAAACTGTGCATTGAAATCGATTCCGTTCCATGCAAAGTTCAGGTTAAGACCAAATGTAAGTTCAGGTCTGTTCGAACGTCCGAAATAACCCTTGTCCTGTGCCCAGGTAATTTCACCGTCACCATTGATGTCACGATATTTTATATCACCAACACATGGACGGGTTCCGAACCAAGCAGAATTATCGATTTCTTCTTCGCTACGGTAGAGTCCGTCACTGATCCAACACATCAGGGATCCGTAAGTTGTACCTACAAGCTTCTGATACTCAGGAATATTCGGCTCATCTTTATGAACGAGCCAACGTGTCTTTGAATAAGTTACTGTTCCGCTTACTCCATAATAGAAAGGATGGTTACCAAGCATGACCTGGCTGCGGTGCGACAACATCACATCAATACCCTTGCTATCGATCTGGTCATAGTTGATGTAGGAAGGATAATATCCTCCCATTGAAGCAGGATAATCTGCACCATTGCCGGTCAGGATATCGTAGGTCCAGTTGTAGAATGCATCCACCTCAACCTCGAGCTTTGAATCCCAAAGATTTGCATCAAATCCTACATTATACGACAAGGTCTTCTCCCAAGTAAGGTCAGTGTTTGCAAGACCGTTGTCATAATATGCTGAATTGATGACTGTTCCTGAAGGTGCGGGATAAGCGACCTTTCCACCCCAAGGAGCATATGAGTTAAGGAACATATATTCAGTCACATAGTCATTTCCAAGAAGACCGACTGAAGCACGAAGCTTAAGGTCATTGAGGAAAGTGAGACCTGACATGAAGTCTTCATTGGAGATTCTCCAGGCAACCGAACCGGATGGGAAGAAACCCCAACGGGTATGTGCCATACCGGCAAACTTGTATGATCCGTCGTAACGTCCTGTGAACTCAGCAAGATATCTCTCGTCATAGTCGTATTTTGCACGGAAGACATATCCGATAGAACGGCTTGCTGAGCTGCTACCCATTATTGGAGATGTATTAGGAAGAGCATAATCCAACTCAGGAAGAGACGTAAACGGAAGATTCTTTCCGTATGCAGAGAGATTATAAGAATGGGAATCACGAATTTCAGCCAAAGCAAGGAGTTCAACTGAATGATCGCCGAACTGGTTTGCATAATTGATGCTTGCCTGACCTACCATCTGCTGATAGTTTGACTGTCCGTCATAAACCTTGTTACCATCCGCAGCATTATTAGTATCAGTTCCTGTTGCCCATGACCACTGATTGGTTGTGGACTCGTAGTATTTGAACTTGACCTCATAAGGTGTATCCAGATTCTTGCTGAATGTGGTTCCATAATCGTACGAACCGCTCGCCTTGAGAGAAAGGCCCTTGATCCATGGAACATTCCATGTCAAAGAAGCATTTGCCGAAGCGTCAAAACTTCTATGATTCTTATAGCCTGAGGAATAGATGGCAGCAAGAGGGCTATATGGATAAACCTGATTATCAGCCTTTGAACCGGTGTAATATCCATCCATCATCTCAGGAACAAATGGACACATACCGATTGTCTGACGACCGATAGAAAACCATCCGCTATGATTCTCAAAATTCTCACCACCGCCGGCTGCGTAACGTGGAGTGTTCCTACGGCCTACAACACCTGAGAGTCCTGCAGTAAAGATGAGATTTTCAGAAATCTTGGACTCGATGTTGGCACGCATGTTATAACGTTTGTAGTTGAACTTGTCGATATTTCCCTTCTGATCCATGAAACCGGCAGAAACGAAATATCTTGTCTTGTCGTCACCACCCTGGACAGTCAGGTTATGCTTCTGGTTCATACCTGTACCGAAGACCTTGCCTATATAGTCAACATTATCCCAACCGTCTGTAGGATCATCGTTGAGCATCAGTTCCACCTGATTCTTTGTGAAATGAGGGATATATTCGCTTCTGTCGGAAATAGTACCGTTTGCAAGCTGGTCCATCATTTCTGCCATATTATAATAATAGGCATACTGCGGGCCGTCCATGAACTGCGGGAAGTTCGCATTCATTGAGATACCGACAGAACCGTTATATGAAATCTTAGTCTTTCCCTTGTCTCCCTTCTTTGTCGTCACGATGATGACACCACCGGAACTTGAAAGACCATAGACAGCCGCAGAGGCACCGTCCTTGAGGACAGAAATGCTCTCGATGTCAGCAGGGTCGATATCATTAATGTTCTGGACAGGGAAACCGTCAACTACATAGGCTGCACTGAATCTTGAACCACGGATCTTGATGGAAGCCTGGTCGAGACCCGGCTCTCCTGACTCCTGTACGGAAGACACACCGGTAAGCTTACCGGCAAGGAGCTGAGATACGTTGGTTGAAGGGGCCTTGAGAAGCTCGTCACCCTTGATGGCAGAGACTGCACTTGTAAGAGAAGATTTCTTGGCAGTACCGTAACCGACTACGATAGTTTCTTCGATGAAGGTGGCATCTTCCTTCATTGTGACATTGAGTCTCGAAAGTGAACCGTCACAATTGAAGGTCTGGTCACCAAGGCCAAGACTTGTAAAAAGAATGACATCACCATTCTTGAGACCGGAAAGGGAATAATCTCCGTTTTCATCGGTCATAGTACCGTTAGAGGTGCCGCTGACAAGGACTGCAACTCCCGGGAGCGGCTGTCCGTTTGCGTCCGTAACTTTACCTCTTACAGTAGGTTGGGCATCAGCTAGGGCTGCCCCCCCCCATGAGGAAAATGAACGCAATCAGCAGATTTCTGCAAATCGTTTTCATGAATTGATTATGGTTAGTTGATTAATTATTGGCTGTCTTCATTGCCTGCTCAAGTACATCCCAGAGATGATGCTTGTTCAGGTGGACGATGTCAAATATCATCACTCCGTCAGTACTCTTGAGAGCCTGCTCGACTGCAGGTCCGAAAGGAGTGAAATCTCCTATATACTGCTCTACATAGATAGATCCGATTACTGGAACCACACCTTTGGTGATTTCCTTTGCAAGCTCGGCACCACCTTCTACAGAGTAACAATATGTCAGACTGTTATCCATTCCGGCCTCACTTCTCTGACCAACGACACCTGTAGCCTTATCCACGTCATCCTTGGTGATGAGGGAATAATAAAGGCCTGTCATATATATATCAAGGTGTTCCGCATAGCCTGTCTTATAATAATCCTCGGTTGCCCATGCCTGATACTCAGGGACCTGATAAGGATCGTATTCCTTGCTTGCCCAGTTCACTCCGAGCTGCCAGTAGGTAGGATACCAAGCACCGGTATAGTCTCCAAGGATGAGTTCAGGATTGATGGCCTTGAGTTCCTCATGTGCCTTCACGACAAAGTCATGAATCACATTTGCACGCCACTCAATCCACTTCTTTCCGTACTTGCCAGGTACCCATGTCTCACGGAGATTTCCATCTTCATCATACCAGCTGAGGATGTCTTCAGGGAAATTCTCCACTGTCAGACCCGAATACTCTTCGAAAAGCTTCTTTGAAAGCTCGCTGAAATCAGCTGTCACGCCGTCATAGCGCACACGGTCGAAGATAAGTCCGTCCATCTCAGGATATTTTCTTACGAACTCTTTCAGGATATCTATCTGATACTGCTGCACCTCAGGATTTGCAGGATTCAGCATACCATTATAATTGGTCTTGATCGATGAAATAGGAACAAGCTGACCTTTCTCATAACAGATAGACTGCCAATGAGCCTTGTCACCATAGATGATTCCTCTGTCGAAGTAATTATGTCCTCCGGCAAATACATTGAGGGAACCGAAGACCCTGAGTCCAAGTTCGTGTCCATATTCAAGGAAATATCCGAACATATCGTAGTTGCGGTCACGGACAACTCCTTCCCAATCTCCCATATAAGGAGCGATCTCACTGTCATAAAGGACCTCACCCATGATTGACTTCATGTCTACCACGACATTGTCGAATCCGAGATTCTTGCATTTTTCAAGATAGAATCTGATTGAGTCCGGCTCGGAAAGAGTCCTGTAATTTGCCTCACAGTCGAACCACATGTAGTTATGGTTTAACTCACCTTCTCCACAACAATTTGAGCATGAAAACGTTACAAAAGACAGCAACGCAACGGAAACAATAAAGATAAATCTTCGCATGTATATAATTTTAATTAATTCGGCAAATTTACTGAAGATTTACTTAATTTCATAAAATAATTACCTTTATTCTTAAAAAAATTTATAAAATATATACGAATTAATAAGTATGAAATATATACTACATTCAATGCCGAGTGTCGCGAGCATCAAAAAGACTTTGCGGCAGAAATTCCTGCAAGATATCCGGTCGAGAATGCTGTCTGAAGATTATATCCACCGGTGTCGCAGTCCAGATCAAGGACCTCGCCAGCAAAATACAGTCCCTTGACAAGCTTTGATTCCATAGTCTTTGGAGACACATCTTCCTGGGAGACTCCTCCAGCCGTCACAACACACCTTTCATACCCCACATACCCATCTATCTGGAATTTCCATGACTTTAGCGTGCGAGCTAAAGACTTATGGTCAACGCCAGGATTCATCGACAAAAAGGCATCAACGATCTGAACAGGAAGAAGTTTAGGAAGGAGTATTCTGAAACGCTCCTTATATGTCTTGCCTGAGCTTCTTCTATCTTTTGACACTTCATCCCAAAGCCTTGCAATGCGGGAATGCAGTTCCTCCACCTCCACAGCAGGTTTAAGGTCGATCACCGCCTGAACCTTGGATCCGTTTATAAGAGCACAGACAGACTTTCGGCTGACCTTGAAACCTATAGGTCCTTCCAGACCGCCATCCGTAAAATCCAGATCACCGAACTCGTCATAAGCCACATTGCCATCTATCACAACACTAAGCCCGACATTCTTCAATTGATTTCCACACAAAGACTTACCAAGCTCAGTAAGCGGAAGTCCCCTGTCTATATGCCCCCTTGAGGCATCCTTATACCCCCTTGGTACCAATGCAGTCAGCGAAGGAAACAGAGGTGTCACCTTATGTCCCGACTCCCTGGCCCACCTGTACCCATCCCCTGTAGATCCGGTCTTAGGGTATGAAAGTCCGCCTGTGCATATGATGAGCTTATGGCATCTGTAGGTACTTCCATCGCTGCAGGCTATGCAGAATCCCCCATCCGTTACGGATTCAACAGATGTAACTTCCTTGCCGCATAGGATTTTTGCCCCTGCATCTTCCGCGGTCCGGACAAGTACATCGACAACATCAGACGCAAGATGGGATGACGGAAAGGCCCTGTCTCCCCTTTCGACGACATACTCCAGACCATGGTCAGATAAGAAATCAAGAAGCTTTTCCGATGTCATATTATAAAAGGAGGGTTTCAGAAACGCAGCTTTTGGATAGACATGGCGGGAGAACTCATTCCAAGGCTTGACATTCGTAAAATTACACCTTCCTTTACCGGTGATCATGATCTTTCTTCCGGGACGGGGCATCTTCTCAAGAAGGACAGTATTTCTTCCCACTACCTTAAGTGAATCTGAAGCTGCTGCCGCAGCCATAAGACCAGCTGCACCTCCACCTATGACAATAACATCTGCATTTTCCATCGGAACTGAGATTTTCTGATTCAGAATACAAATTTATAGATTTTTATCTATATTTGCAGTCCCTTTGATGCTATTTGCACTGAGGAGTAACGTTGCCAGTTTAGCTTAGTCGGTAGAGCATCGCATTCGTAACGCGAAGGTCGTGGGTTCGAATCCCATAGCTGGCTCAAACGTAATGTACCTGACCTGAACCGGTTAAACAAATACCGGTATGAAATCTAAAACATTCAAAAGACTGTCTCTTTTCTTCATCTGCATGATGCTAATGTCCCTTTATGCTGGAGGATGGGGATGCTTTGAAAGGCAGAAAAGGGAGCCTGTATATCAGCGGAACTGTTTCGTATATTGAAGACATGAGCCCTATAAAGGGAGTCGAAATATATGTCAACGACTCACTTATGTGCACTTCAAACGTGCAAGGAGCATTTCAGATGTTTCTAAAAAACATGGAAAACGAAGTAGAGCTCAGACTCACCGCCATTGACAATAACGGCATCTACTCTTCCGTCGATAAAATAGTCCTTATCAGCTGGAGCGAAACATCATACGACAGCCAAAGAAATGCCTTCGTTGTAAATGACTGTGACTTTCAATTAGAAAAAGCTGACGAACCAGATATCATATAATCACAATTTCCCGTTCGAGTCACGCCAATATCTGGGAGAGACACCTGTAAATTTGACAAATTGTCTGTGGAAATTGGATTTATCGCTGAATCCTGACATCTCGGCAATGATGTTTATTGAAGTGTTCTTATTCTCAAGAAGCAACCTTTTGGCTTCCTCAAGTCTCAACTGCGTACGCCAGGTCCTGAAATCAACTCCGATTCTTGTCGTAAAATACGCATGAAGTACTTCTTTTGAAGTACCCAGTTCTCTCGCTATCTCATCACGACTTCTATCATATTCACAGAAACGTTTGTGGGAAACCCATTCAGCCAGTTTTTCATCAAGTTTTGCGAATGCGTCTGACCTGAATTCCTTGGTAATGTCCGAAGATGCATTCGCCTTACCTTTGCTCCTTTTTCTTCTTTCAACTATCTGATTGAATTCCTGACCTGTAAGTATCTTATGGGCGATGGCATCAAGCACAAGCTTGTGACTGCCAAGAAACGATATGAAATTCGAGGACAGGTAAAGCATATACAGAAGATACCATAAGGTATAGATCTGGGCAACTTCAAATTTATACGGAAGGAACCACCACAGAAGAAGATATACCAGGAAGAAGAGATTGGTGAGCATGGCTATCACATAGCAGAAACGTACCCACTTCAGCTTATGGCTTTCATCATCATCGTAGTACTCTTCCAGATCGGCAACAGACTTACGGTAGGCCTCGTCGAAATGAATGATATATGTCACGCTTTCTATCAGGAAGACTCCCAGACAGAGAATGCACATTGCGATCAGGAATTTCGTGTTGTCTGAGCCATAGGCATCAAGCAGAAGAAAGGCAGATAATGCTGCCGCAAGCATGCCGGGTATGAAAAGCTTCTCGGACTTATGTCTTTCTGTCTTAAGAAGCATGATCATTGAATGTGAAATGAAAGATATGGAAAAATGCACGACCACATAGATGGTCAGCATGGAGAACATGTCATAGTTACGGATTTCCTCAGATGATGCCTTTGCGATTGTATAGAACATCATGAAACTGCAGATCAGGAAGCTCATGACTATCGAACGCTTTGATGAAGTCAGTTTTGCCGTGTAATCTGACGTAGGAATCTTGATAAGCATCAAGAGAATTGCGAGTACAAGCGATCCGACACCTACGAAATACTGGACCGCTGTAATGTTGTTAAGGTTAAGAAAATCCATCGTCTATATAGGTTCATTCTTATAGATGAACTGCGAAATTACGGATTTTTTCGCTATTTTTGCAATCGTTTTTTTACCAACGAGGAAAAGACAACGCAACTTAACACACACTACAAAGCTAACATGCTAGATTTCAATACAATAGAGAAGTTCGACAAAATTGCTACTCCATTTTATTTCTACAACATGGATCTGTTTTATAAAACTGTAGACCATGTTGCAGAACTGGCGGAGCGGTATGACATAAATGTCCACTATGCCATCAAGGCAAATGTGGAGAGAAGGCTTCTTGAATATATCAGTTCCAAAGGATTTGGAGCGGACTGTGTGAGCGGCAATGAAGTCCTTCACGCACATAGCTGCGGTTTCCCTGCAGAGAAGATAGTCTATGCAGGCGTCGGCAAAAGTGACCGTGAAATATACGATGCCATGAAACTGGGCATTGAAGCATTCAACTGCGAATCACTTCAGGAGATATACGTCATCAACGAGATGGCCCACATCAACGGTATGAAGGCCAACATATCTGTGCGTATAAATCCGGATATCGATGCCCACACACATAAATACGTTACTACCGGCCTATACGAAAACAAGTTCGGAATATCCAACCACGAATTCGACAAGCTGATTGAATTCATCCAGAAAAGCGAGCATATAAACTTCATCGGTCTGCATTTCCACATCGGTTCGCAGATTACGCGTGTAGGGGAAGTCTTCGCCTTGGAGTGTCTGAGGGTCAATGAAATCGTCAGATATTTCGAGAATCAGGGACTTCTGGTCAACAATATCAATCTTGGCGGCGGACTCGGAGTCGACTACGAAGACCCGGACGAGAATCCGATTGCAGATTTTACGACCTGGTTCAAAACCATTTCCGAAAACATCACAAGAAGGCCCGGACAGAAGATTCATGTCGAACCTGGACGTTCCATTGTTGCACAATGTGCAAGCTTAATATCAAGGGTACTCTTCGTAAAGAGTGGAGAGACCAAGAACTTTCTGATTATGGATGCCGGTATGAACGACCTTATCAGGCCGGCATTGTATGGAGCCTATCACAAGATCGAGAATCTGTCTGCAAGCATGAGACAGTTCTTCCCTACCTTCCAGGCATACGACATAGTGGGTCCTGTCTGTGAATCGAGCGACGTCTGGGGAGCCGGAAGACTTCTGCCTCTGAGCGTCAGAGGGGATCTGATGGAAATACGCAGCACGGGAGCATACGGACAGGTGATGGCAAGCAGATACAATATGAAAGACCTTGCACCATCAGTCTTCAGCGACAGACTGGATGAGGCACCTGTTGCAAAGGACTATTTTGAGAATAGATAAAGACAGTATATATGTTTGAAAATTTAAGCGAAAGACTTGAGAGATCCTTCAAGATACTGAAGGGAGAAGGAAAGATCACAGAGATCAACATTTCTGAAGCCATGAAAGACATACGTCGTGCATTGCTCGATGCCGACGTAAGCTACAAGATCGCAAAGCAGTTCTGCGACGATGTAAAGAAAAAGGCAATAGGCCAGAATGTGCTGACAGCAGTCAAGCCTCAGCAGATGATCGTAAAGATCGTGCACGACGAACTCGCTGCCCTGATGGGAAGTGAATCAAGCGACATCAATGTCAAAGGATCTCCGGCAGTCGTTCTGGTAGCCGGTCTTAACGGTTCCGGTAAGACTACGTTCTCAGGAAAGCTAGCACTCAACATCAAGAGCAAGCGAGGCATGAAGGTCCTCCTTGCTGCCTGCGACTATTTCCGTCCGGCCGCTATCGACCAGTTGAAGGTCCTTGGAGATCAGATCGGAGTTGAAGTATACTCTGAAGAAGGAGTAAAGGATCCTATCAGAATAGCAAAGAACGCCATTGCCAAGGCAAAGTCCGAGGGATATTCCGTTGTAATCGTCGACACAGCCGGTCGTCTTGCAGTCGACCAGGAGCTCATGGATGAG
The DNA here is from genome assembly GCA_017625725.1 of Bacteroidales bacterium. GTDB lineage: Bacteria > Bacteroidota > Bacteroidia > Bacteroidales > UBA932 > Cryptobacteroides. Next base: position 37,748 of record JAGAKH010000127.1, read on the forward strand.
ATCTCGGCACTCAAGGAGGCTCTCCAGCCTACGGAAACCCTCTTTGTAGTGGACGCCATGACAGGTCAGGATGCAGTCGAGACAGCGAAGGCCTTCAATGACAGACTTGATTTCGACGGAGTTGTCCTCACAAAGATGGATGGTGACACCAGAGGTGGTGCAGCCCTTTCCATCAAGGCCGTTGTCGGAAAACCGATCAAATTCGTCAGCACAGGTGAAAAGATGGAAGCCCTCGATGTATTCCATCCTACACGTATTGCTGACAGAATCCTCGGCATGGGTGACGTTGTCTCACTCGTTGAAAAGGCACAGGAGCAGTTCGACGAAAAGCAGGCACGCGAACTCAAGAAGAAACTCGCAAAGGATCAGTTCACCCTCTGGGATTTCTATAACCAGATCCAGCAGGTAAAGAAGATGGGTAACATCAAGGACCTCGCGTCCATGATTCCGGGAATGGGCAAGGTGCTTAAGGATGTGGATATGGACAATGACTCATTCAAGGGCATAGAAGCCATCATCCTCTCGATGACACCTTATGAAAGAGAGCATCCGGACATCATCAACGGAAGCCGTCGCAAGAGAATCGCAGACGGTTCCGGAACTTCACTCCCTGAAGTCAACAAGCTTCTCAAGCAGTTCGAAGGAACACGCAAGATGATGAAGACAGTTATGGGAGCCGGTGCAATGGGCAACATGATGCGTGGCGGCAAGAGACGCAGATAAGTTCTGCCGGTGAGTTGGGCTGGTGAGTTGGGCTGTGCCCAACGCTGCCAATTCCTGCAGCATCGGGCACGCCTCATATCACATAAAGAATTAATATTCAATAGCATACCCAAAAACCAGTGTGTCCAACGCTGTCGAGATGGACAGCGTTGGACACACTTTTTTACAAGCACCTTACCCTATATCTCAAGTTTCAGAAGTCTCTCTACGCGATTCAGGCCTATTCTCAGAAGGCGGGCGATCTGCTTCGGGGCACAAAAGAAGCGATAGGATAATTCTCTAACCAGTTTTGACAAGATTTCATCTGGCATATCCGATGCTGATTTTACGAAATATCGCTTTTCCAATAGCTCATCAACGATAGGCAGCAGATAACTGTCTCTGAAAGTAATCGGAATCCGGTCATTCTGCTGACGCATAGAAGAACTCAGAAAAAACTGGAAAGACGACACACGACGATAAAGAGATTCGACATACTTATAATCGACATAAGACGCAGGTTCAACATACCCTTGAGAGTTGAGTTGATACCGGGGCCCCAACTTGACGTGAGATTTGAGAATTCTTCTCTGATCTCTGGAAGAAATATCACTGAATGAGATCAGACCAACATTCATGTCAGAAGAAGCGAAATAACATCTCGCACTGCTCCACTCATACATCTGAGGAGCAAGATTCAAACCAGCCTTTACCGGATTATTCAAGACATAAGCTATTTTCTGCCGAAGAAGATCACTTCCATCTGGCAGGCAAGAGACTCCAACCGGATTTTTCCTAAGAATCTTGTGATTTCCATATTTTTCATTCAGATATTTTGACACAAGCATCTTGAACCTATGAACGAATAATTCAGAGTCCTCCTTTGACGCATGCAATATAAAATGGAAATGATTGGACATCAACACAAAGGCAAGTATAGACATCGTGCTCTTTGAATGCAGAACAGCAATTGCATTCATTCCCATGCAAAAATCCTCCTTATCTCTGAAAACAATATCTGTTTCCAATCCTAAAGTATAAACATGACAGTACTCCATTTTTTCATCAAAGTACATACAAATTATCCGCATACTGAAAAAGTATACGGATAATTCACTAAATCGTCATTCTACGCATGTCCAGACCATTGGACAACTAAGGAATTAATCGGATTCTGCAGCAGAATCGGAGGAATTTTTCTGAGCAGCCTCGGATTCGAGACGCTTACGGTAGGCATCCATTCGCTTTTTCCAGGCAATCTGTCTGGCACGCTGCTCCTTAGCCTTGCGGGCCTGAAGATCCTCGTATTTCTTTTCAAGGTAATTGTCTGCCATGACTATTTCTCAAAATCCTTGATACGTTGTTCTTCACTGAGCTTACAGATCAGCAATCTGCCCGCACGCTCGACTACAATGCAGTCCTCAAGGCCCTGAAGCACAACACTTGATGCTTCGGGAGCATGGACGATGCATCCTTTACATTCATTAAGATGGACATTTGAACCCACTAATGCATTTCCGTCTGCGTCCTGCGGAAGAAGTGTATGGAGCGATCCCCATGTACCCACGTCACTCCAGCCGAAGTCTCCCGGAATAGTATAGATGTAATCAGCTTTCTCCATCACCGCATAGTCAATCGAAATCTTTTCACATGTCGGAAAAATCTCAGCTACGACTGCATCCTCACGATCAGTGTAGAAAGATTCCGACATCCGGTCCATCCTGTCAGCAAGATCCGGAGCATAACGGCGCATGGACTCAACTATTGTAGAAATGTTCCAGACGAAGATACCGGCATTCCAAAGATAGTTTCCGGATGCCAGATACTCGCGGGCAACCTCAAGACATGGTTTTTCACGGAATGAGTCCACCTTACGGATCTCGCCATCTTCTGTTGCTCCTGCAGCTATGTATCCATAACCGGTTTCAGGTCGTGTCGGATTGATTCCGACCGTCACTATCCTCTCACCGCTGCGAGTGAAATCCAAAGCTTTCCCGATAACCCTGCAGAACTCCTCTGAATCTCTGACGAAAGCATCAGCCGGCGTTACTACCACATTGGCATCCGGATCATTGCAGCGGATCTTCCAGCATGCATAAGCGATACACGGAGCCGTATTACGCATGGCCGGCTCCGCCAATATGTTAGCCTCAGGTATATCCGGAAGCTGCCTGCGTACAATATCAACGTAAGAAGCACTGGTCACGACCCAGAAATTCTCCTTCGGGCAGACTGGTTCAAACCTTTCAACAGTCATCTGTATCATTGACTTCCCTGCTCCAAGCACATCGACGAACTGCTTTGGAAATTCAGGAGTACTCATCGGCCAGAACCTGCTGCCGATTCCACCTGCCATAATGACAACATGAGTGTTCATATCTCAGTCTCTTTTAAAAATATCCCTTGTATAGACCTTCTCCTTCACATCATCAAGGACAGGATCATAACGATTGGCAATTATCACATCACTCTGATCCTTGAAAGCTATCAGGTCATTTACTATACGGCTTCCGAAAAAGGTAGTTCCATCCTCAAGGGAAGGCTCATAGATAACTACAGTCGCTCCCTTTGCTTTTACTCTTTTCATGATTCCCTGAATGGAGCTTTGACGGAAATTATCAGAATTAGCCTTCATAGTAAGTCGGTAAACACCTATTACACAATGCTTTTCATTTTCAGCATCATATTCCGATCCCTCGGAATACGAATAGTATCCGGCCAGCTGAAGCACACGGTCCGCAATATAGTCCTTCCTTGTCCTGTTGCTGTCCACAATTGCCTGAATGAGGTTCTGAGGCACATGGTCGTAATTGGCAAGAAGCTGCTTTGAATCCTTTGGAAGACAGTATCCGCCATATCCGAAAGAAGGATTATTATACTGGTCACCTATACGCGGATCAAGGCTCACACCCTCGATTATCTTCTGAGTATCAAGGCCTTTCATCTCGGCGTACGTATCAAGTTCATTGAAGTATGACACACGGAGGGCAAGGTAGGTATTAGCAAAGAGCTTCACGGCCTCCGCCTCTGTGAATCCCATATAAAGAGTCTCAACCTCCTCTTTCAGAGCTCCCTCCTTCAGCATCTGCGCGAAAACCTCTGCTGCATGCACCATAACTGGGTCCTGCATATCTGTACCCACGATTATACGGCTTGGATAAAGATTGTCATACAAAGCCCTGGACTCGCGTAGGAATTCAGGAGAAAACAGAATGTTCCTGCTGCTGTATTTCTGGCGAACCGACTCTGTAAATCCCACCGGCACAGTAGATTTGATCACCATGATAGCATCCGGATTCACATCCTTGACCTTGGCGATTACGGACTCTACGGCCGATGTGTCAAAGAAATTCTTCTTCGGGTCATAGTTGGTCGGAGTGGCGATGATCACATAGTCTGCACCCTGATAAGCCTCCTCTGCATCAAGAGTAGCAATAAGGTCAAGCTTCTTCTGGGCAAAGTACTTTTCAATATACTCATCCTGAACCGGCGACTTCCTTTGATTGATCATGTCCACTTTTTCAGGGACAATATCAACAGCCACAACTGTCTGGTTCTGGGAAAGAAGGGTAGCCATAGACAGGCCTACGTATCCGGTTCCCGCTACTGCAATCTTCATAATTATCTGTTGTTATAACTTTCCAAAGCCTTTTCCAGGAGGAAGAGGGCACGCTGCAGATCCTCCTTCTTCAAAACATATGCTATGCGCACCTCATTTCTCCCCTTGCCCGGAGTAGAATAGAAGCCGCTGGCAGGTGCCATCATTATCGTCTCGCCCTCGTAGCTGAAATCACTCAGACACCACGCACAGAAATCCTCGGCATCCTCGACAGGAAGACGTGCGACAGTATAGAAGGCACCCATAGGGATAGGAGAATACACTCCCGGAATGATGTTTAAGCCGTCTACCAGGCACTTTCTCCGTTCTACATATTCTTCATACACAGATTCCATATACTCATCGTTCCCCTCAATCGACGCCTCTGCTACAAACTGTCCTATAAGAGGCGGGCTGAGACGGGCCTGGCAGAACTTCATGATAGCCTTGCGAAGTTCCACATTCTTTGTAACAAGAGTTCCGATGCGGATACCACATTCTGAGTAACGCTTTGACACTGAATCGATAAGCACCACATTATCCTCTATACCCTGAAGGTGGCATGCGGATATATATGGAGACCCCGTGTAGATGAACTCCCTGTACACCTCGTCAGAAAACAGATACAGGTCGTGCCTCTTGACGATGTCACGGATCTGATTCATCTCATTTCTTGTGTAGAGGTAGCCTGTAGGGTTGTTAGGATTACAGATGAGTATCGCCTTTGTCCTCTCGGTTATCAGGGCCTCGAACTCCTCAACAGGTGGAAGAGCAAAACCGGTCTCTATTGTTGAAGTTACTGTCTTGATCACAGCTCCGGCAGACACGGCAAAGGCCATGTAATTGGCATAGGCCGGCTCCGGAACAATGATTTCGTCTCCCGGATTGAGACATGCAAGAAATGCAAAAAGCACAGCCTCCGAACCACCGCTCGTGACGATGATTTCATCAGGAGTTAGATTTATGTCATATTTCGAATAATATGCCGCAAGCTTTTCCCTCAAACTGAGGAAACCCTGGCTCGGGCTATATTCAAGGACTGTCCTATCTATATGTTTCAAGGAATCCAAAGCCGACTGCGGAGTGGGAAGATCCGGCTGGCCTATATTAAGATGATAGACCTTGATCCCCTTCTCCTTTGCAGCATTTGCAAGTGGAGTAAGTTTTCTGATTGGTGATGAGGGCATCTCTATCCCTCTATGTGATATTCCTGGCATTTTCCTATAAATATAATCTCACAAAGATAATCAAATAATCACTAACTTTGCAGAAAGCAATGACTTAACTTTCGCATAAGGGAAAGAAGCCACTTGAGTTGAAGACTACAGATGAAAAAGAAAGGATTGATAATACTTGCTGTCATTCTGACTGCATGCATAGTGCTGGCAGTCCTGTACATGACTGCCGGCTGCGGCAGCATTAACAAAACTGCAGCTCCTGTTAAAACAACTCTTCCTGCATCCGGGAGGCCAGAATCCGAGACCGGCCCTGCACTTCCCCACACATGGCTGGAACTTCCCGGCAAATCTGAATCTGAGGAAAACGACTGGCACTGCATCACGCACAATGGTCTGATGGAAGGACGTATGCAGAGAAACTACACAGTCCTGTACGATGAGAGCGAATTCGCTTCATATTGGGTAGCCTACCCGCTCTGCAGCAGCCACACCACCACAGGCAGGGAAGAAATCTGGGGTTACGACCCTAAAGTCCCTCAGGAACATCAGACAAGCGTAAGGAAAGGATACGGAGCATCAACACCTACGACAAACTATCCGAACAACTTCTACGCAAGAGGACATCAGATTCCGAATGCCGACCGTAATGCTGTACCTCAGATGCAGGAACAGACCTACTACTCGACAAACATGACCCCACAGATCCAGAACGGGTTCAACGGAGGAATATGGGCTAAGCTGGAAGAGGCTGTCAGGGAGACCATCCCGGAAAAAGACACGCTATACATAGTCACAGGAGCGACATTCAACCGCCCCGGAGAAAACAAAAGCGTCAAGACAATCATAAACAAAAATGACGGGAAAACACTTCCCGTCCCCAACTATTATTGGAAAGCCGTACTCAAGGTCAAAAGAGACCCAAGCGGCATAATTACAGATGCCATCACAATCGGTTTCTGGCTTCCTCACGATGACCTCAAAGGACATACCTGGGAGGAATATTCGGTCTCAGTCGATCAGCTTGAGACCTTCACCGGCTTCGACCTCTTCGTCAACCTCTGTCCTGAACGCGAGGAAACAGCCGAGGTCAACTCCTCTTGGAGCAGCTTCGTAAATTTCAGATAGACATTGCTGCCATAAAGAAAGTGCTTACCCGAAAGGATAAGCACTTAAATCAAGACTAGCGATATAAGACATCGAATTTATACACATATGTTCGTATTCCTGATGCCGCATATTCGTATTCAATTGTAAAATAGCCATTGGTGTTACCGGATGACTCCATGACAGCATTGATACTTGAAGTATAAGATTCATTGGCGTCCAATCCTGAATAATAAAGGTCACTGGTGTTGGTGTCGGTCAATGATATCTGCAATTTAGGCTTGCCTATATTGAAGTCATTTCTTCTTATATCAGGCTGGACCTGAACATTGACATTGCCCGGAAGATAGAAGGCCGGTGACTTGATTTTAGGATATTTTGCAGCTGAATAATACATATTGACACGATCACCTTCCCATGATATATTTCCGTTAACAGCGGACCAGCCATTGGAAGTTGTCGGCGGAGCAGCCCTATGCGGAAGGCCGGTGACATGATGCGTATTCCTGCCACTTGTAACCGTCTTACCATCGAAAGTAAAGGCAACCTGATGAGTATGAGAAGCCCAACCCAATGTGATATCCTGATAGAAATAATTATAATCCCAGGAGTCAACAGTGCTGGTACGACCGGAAGCATCGCCATCGATATATATTGCAATGGTCTTCAGGTAGTTGGTGTTCTTCATCAGATTTGTCGAAATGTTCCAGCTTGCACCTGCATTATAAAGCAGCGAAGGATTACAATTGTTGGCTCCCCTCTCGCCATTTAAATCCCTGGTAATTCCGTTAGTGGCAGCATACTTGTCATATGATGTATATGCACTGAGTGCCAGGCTGAAATCAGGTGTAGAAGGTACGGCAAGGGCAAGATCTGTAAAATCAAATGTCTCTCCGTCGATTGTTGCTGAAGCTTTGACTATATACTGTTCCTGTCCTCCTACAGGCAGATAAGGCCAGCCTGTGGTGGATGTGATTGCAGAACCGTCGGAGGTGCCGATAGATTTTTCCGAACGAAGGACAGTGCCGTCTGCTTTGCAGACATCAATTTTCCAGCTCTGTATAGCATTCTTTACAGCTGTGGACTTGGCGAATGTGGATATTACATCCGTACCGTCAAGCTCACCGGAAGTGAATGTGTGTGCTGAAGTAACTGAAAATCCGTCAACCTGAGGAGTGACCTTTACCACAGGACTCACCAAGGCACCTACACGGGCACGGACCTGATACTCGGTCTTAGGAGTAAGTCCCTTTATCACATGCACCCCATTCTCGGAAACCGCTTTGGCCGGAGCACTCCAGTCTGACGATGAAGATGGAATGGCTTCATATACCACTGCCGCCTGATTCTCAGCTGATATGTTTCCGCTGAAAGAAGCAGGAGTTGTGATAAAGATACGTGATGCCCATACATCATTGGCATTGAGTGACAATGTGATGGCCGGCCAGTCGGTGGTCTCCTGTCCACATGTCAGCCTGTAAGCCGCCTTCGGAGAAGGTGACTTCAGAGTGTATGAAAGGGTGGTCTTCCTGTCAGCCGAGTTCTTTCCTTCCAATGAAAGCACCAGATCTGCTCCCGAAGGCACATAAAACCACTGTCCATATGCAGCCTCATAGGCATCTCCGTTCAAGATGATCCGCTCCGGTGTAAAGTGCTCAGCCAATTCATCAGACACTGTCACATTCACCAAGGAATTTGCCAGAGAAACGGACAAGACCGGAACCTCGTCGGAGAGAACTCCGATCGTGCCGGAAGCTTTTCCCATGAAGTAAGGTGCACCGAAGCCATTTTCCCCAGCATATGCCTCTATAGAATAGGTTCCAACCGGGAGAACCAATGGTTCAGTCCACAGACCGTCCGCATCATATTTGACTTTGCCATCCTTGTCCTTCACTATAAAATGCATTTCCGAATGAGCTGGTGCCTCTATATTGAAATCAATGGCTTTGGTCTGAGTCAAGTCTTCAACGACCACATCAACCTCAAGCTTAGGGGCATCAAGATAACCGACCTCAGCAGGCTGAGGCAGTTCCATCTCCACACAAGCCAAAAGAGCACAGGCAGAAAGAAAAAAGACTACTGTTTTATTTATGTTATTACGATTTAACATCTATCTATAGTTTAATTATACTCAAACGAGCCTCCTTCTGAAGGATCGACAGTGATGGTCTCATAGAGGTCATCACAAGTGTAATCGACCACAATTTCAGGCTTGCCGACCGTTCCGTTCTGCTGACTCATTCTGAATGTCAGATGAAGGTGGGTAGCGGGCTGGAGCATCTTGTTACCGGTTATTGTCATCGGCTCGTTTCCAATTTTATAGGTACCGGTGAAAACATAGTTGAGTGCGACTCCACTGTTAAAATATCCGACAGCCGGGTTCTCCCCTTGCGTGTTGGACGGAGTATATTCAAGTTTGCGGCTCTCATCAGTATAGAGAGTTATTGAATAGTCTGTGAAGTGCTTGTCTATATTTTCTCCAAATACTACAGAGACAGCAGTATTGACCATAGTACAGGTGATGCTGTACTGTGTAGGATTGAGCCCTGCGACAACTTCCTTCTGCTGGGAAGTGCCCGCATATCTCACCTGACCCCATCGGTCAGGCAAGGTAAGAGACTCAGTCTCTGTAACATTATCGGCAGATACGGTGTAGAATCCTACCGGTACAGTAATAACAGAAGGCATATCCTTATAGATATACGTAAACACAGCATCTTCTGAACTCACATAAACATTGAAGTCGTCAACGCTGACCTGGTCATCGTCTGCCCTGGTAAGGACCTCGACAACAGGAGAATTCTCCAGAAAGAGACTGAGTCTTCCTTCAGTCTCCTTCTGAATGATACTCTTCTGGCAAGCCAGCACCAAAAGCGACATCAAAGCAATTATATATAATTTCTTCATATCCGCTATAATATATCTATAATACAATCAATCATCGTGGCATCATCGATGCGGGTATCCACCTGGATGACAGGAAGACCGGCAGTGCCGCCAACAACAGCGTCACCATCTTCAGGGTCAATGAATTCCGTATAGGAATCACTTCCCATCTCTCCATCAACGATGACACCTGGTCCGATAAGACCATTATGATTGCTCTTGATTGTGATTTTTGCCCATTTGGCTGGGAAAAGCGTCATCGGAGAAGACGAATTGGTGTATGTCAATCTCTTCTCAGACTCTGTTCCCTCGGCCACTGTACCGTGAATGGTATATATAAGTTGAGTACCGGTCTGCGGAACGTTGAAATAAACGTCCGTAGGTGCATTAGCCTGGCTGCTTGTCATCGAGACAGATCTTGTAGCCTCGACATCCACCGTAACATTACTGAAGTCTTCCAGGAAGCTTTCATCGAATGTCAGAGTGACCTTGCCATTGACCATTGTACATTTTACGGTAACTTTCTCTACCTCCTGGGACATCACAGCCACCTGTTCGGAGACTCCATAATATCGGGCACATCCGAATCCGGAGGCTGCTGCATCCTCCATGCAATTCTGAGCTGAAACAGTGTAATCACCATATGGGATAACGACTTCGTCAGGCATGGATTCATATACAAACTGCTCCGTAGCATAAGTCTGTCCCAGGAAAGTAGTTCCGTATATATCTACCAGAAATTTACTGCAATCTACAGCATCTGCCTTAGTATCGACCACAATCTCCTGATCTGACGACAATGCAAGCGATATGGTGCCCATTCTCTGAGGCTCCATCACCACTTTATTGCAGGCAGATGCAGAAAAGAGGATCAATGTTATATATAAGGCTGATCTACGCATAATGATTACTCACTGACTACAGTAGTACCCTGAAGCGGGTCAATAGTCTCTGAAAGTTCAATAGTTTCAGATATCTGACCATCAACTACGATTTCAACAAGAATATTACCGTTGGTCGAAGAATTTGAGAAATTGATCTGAGTCCACTTCTTGGCAACTGTTGTTGTTGCTTCAGGGTCAGTATATGTCTTTTTGGTATCGTTTGCAAGAGTCACGGTAAGTGTCCATGTGATAGTCTTTCCAGCAGAATAATAAGCACCATTCTCTTCTGCATGGCCCCAGGCCATAGGAAGGGCACGAGTGCCGTCTGTAATGGTTATCTCTGCAGTTTTGAAGACACCTTCTGTAAATGTATTTGCAACTGTTACCCTTGAGTTCACAGCTTCGCATGGAACTGATACAGAGTTATCAATACCTGCCTTCACTGTCACATCAGCACTTCCTGCTACTCTGACAGCTCCTTTTTCAAGTGCTGGTGCCGCTTCATCTTCAGTAAGGTTTTCTACGTATAAAGTATATGTTCCTGCCGGTTTCTTAAGGTCGTCTGTGGTGATTTCAGAATATTCCTTTGACCACAATTCTGTCTGTCCCTGCTTAAGAGTAACATTATAGTCTGCCAACTGATCAGCTGTCATTACTGTACCAGCCTTAGTCACTACCATCTCAGTGTCAGCTGTGATGCCGAGGTTGATGAATCCGTAGTCGTCTGCAGGAGATGAAGTCTCGATGATTGATTTGTTGCAAGCTGTCATTGCTACAAGGGCAGCAGCGAGGATGATTGTCTTTTTCATAATGGTTATAAATCTTATTTGTTGTTTTTAATATTGTCTTAATTGAAATTATAGATATGGATTGAATTCTTCAGGTACTTCTGTAAGATCATTGATCTGAGTGTCGACTTTCAAAGACGGCATCAGCTGACCGTTATCGAGATTAACCTTTACCATAAGAAGGAGATTGTCCTTGGCCTGAAGAGTTCTGGTCTTGGTAATCTCCACGGCTTTGTTAATTCCATTCGCTGAGAATGTACCGGAAATAGTGTATGTGAGCTGCGATGGATTGAACCATGTCTCGGTCACAACTCCTGTTTCAGTCTCAGTGATGACAATCGGTTTTTCCCTCGTGGTACCTCCTGAAAGAGAAACCTGAAGTCCGGTAAAACGGTTCTTTACAGACTCGTCAAACTGTACAGACACTTTTGCGTTGACTACATTACAATTGACTGTTGCAGTCTGAAAAAGAGCATCAGCTGTAAGGGAGACTTTATCACTTCTGCCGTAGAGGCGCATCTTGCCTTTTCCTTCTTCAGCAGCAGCTTCAGAACAGTCCTCCGCTGTCACATAATAGTCTCCAAGTAAAAGTTTCTGAGCTTCAAAATCAGAATAGGATGATTCATACTTCAAAACTTCTGCAGAATCGTAGATACGTACCATGTATCCCGCTGCCTCCGGATCCGTCGGTTCAAGAGTCTCAGCAGCCTTGCTGACGACCTCTACTGTCGGCTCTCCGGAAAGAGTGACAGAAAGCTCGCCATACATGTCAGGCGTATCTACCTTCTTTGTGCAGGCAACTGTCAACAGTGACAGTGCTGCAATGGTTAAGATCTTATTCTTCATAACAATAATATTGGTTACAATAAATTTTCAAAAAACTGGCGGTGTTCATCTTCTGTAAGTTGGGTCGGATCATAGATAAGTTCGAACTCATCCAGTTTGAGAACAGAGCCCTTTCCACCTGTAAAATAGTCCCCGTAACGACTGGCCGCCCCCACTATCACGATATACTTCGGTGTCCTGTCATTCCTGTACACCAGAGGAATGGAAAAACGGACATATTCCGGATCCGTATCTGAAGAAGTGAGGGAGCCATGCGCAATGATGTGCTTATCATTGGCAAAGTCAACAAAAATCTTCTTGGATGTGTTGATATGGAAGCGGTCAGGCCAGTCTGTCAGCAATATCTGAATCTGACATTCATCCGACTGGCCCATAAGTCCCTTATATGGATCTTTAGCCATATCTATTGACTTCGGAGCATACTTGTAATAGCCACGAAGAGCCAGAGGACGGGAGCTGAACGGATATCCCCAGTCAAGTTCGGCACCAAGACCGGCTATCTTTCCGAAATGACCTACATATATATTGCCTGCTGCAAGCATGCCCAACGCCGTCATAGTCTCAAGACGTGCAGCCTTACCCTTCACCACATCGGCTTCCTCAGGTCGGGTCGGCACGATTCCCAAGCCTGCCGTTCCCGGATTGGCAGAATCCCAGACTTCGGCAGCACCGGATGCAGACGGCATCCATGCAGAACCGTTCATATGCCAGTCATCGAAGCTGAGGTTGGATAAGGTCTCGGCAATGCCGGTAGTAAATGCAATTTCAGCTGAAGTTTCAACTCCATTTGTGACACGGGCCATATAGGTAGTGTTCTCTTCCAGACCTGTAATCTCCGCAAAGACTGAGGTACCGGTAACAGTGAGATCTTCCCAAACTGTCCAATCCGAATCAGAATCCTTACGATATTCTATCAGAGGGGTACCCTGTCCGTCAGTAGTTCCTCTTACAAATGCAGAACAGGTCCAAGGATCCACACCAGCTATCGAGACTGCTACTTTCTTCTGAAGGAACTTGACCGACCACTCGATCATCTGGCCTTCGTACTCGACATTGAAGTATCTCATTATGACACAGTCAAGGGTCATCGGAAAACTGCAATCTTCGGTCTTAGGTATGCTTTGGCCGCTCTCAGAAAGAAAACCGATGGTAGAAACTATCACCGAGCCTTCCGGCTCAAGCTTCATGTCTGTGATCACAACACTTTCAAGAGGCTGGTTTTCAGTAACATATACAATAGCCTGCTTCCTTATCGGGTCAATATCCGGTTCTCCAGTCTGATTATCACATCTGATATATCTCTCAATCGGCTGAGTAGCGGCTATCCTCCACACGACATCCTTATATATCCTGAGAGTGATGTTTACCGTGTCCCTAAGGTCAAGATATTCAGGCATTCCGTCCACCACTTCTGCATCATGAGCTGTGACGTAAGAAAGCACTTTCACCTTGGACAGATCTGCGTTTTCTCCCATTACCACACTCACGACGCATGAATCCTTGTCAATGGCGACAGACTTCTGACCCTCGAATTCAATTGAGAGCAACTCGGGTTCCAGTGCAGGATATGACAAGTCATTCTCTATGCAGGAACAGATGAGAAGCACAGAAAATAGAGGAACAATATATGTCAAAATCTTTCTCATTGCCTGTTCTTCATTCTTGCCTTCTTGCTATGAGGGCCTGTGTAAAAGTAAAAACATGTTCCTATCTCGATAGCAAGCGGATTGATGCGGAAGTTCGCACCACTTGTCTGCATGCTGCTATGCTCCACCTGATTCCTTATCTGCTCATTATAATTGTAGTTTATACCCAATACACCGATTGCGACCTCGACTGCGACATTATCATGAGCAAACACACAGATGCCAGGAACACACATCAGAGCCCCTTTGTAGGTAATCTGATAAGTACCGAACTTGTCAGTCCCGTCCTCTTTCCACATCTTAGACTGTCCATATGCACCGGTTGCCCTCACTTCAGCAAATATCGCAAAACGTTTGCTATTGGCGATGGACATATAATAGCGCATTGTGACAGAGCCGCTCGCCATATGCTTAAGCATATGATAGTCCGAGATACCGAATGACATATCGTCTCCCAATGAGAGTGCGGCATTGCCCAGATCCAAAGATGAACGGTCGTAGTCAAAGCGGGCACCTACAGACAGATTATCAGCGACAAAATATGAGAAATGGGGAGCAAGTCCGAATGTGTACATGCTGCCGCTCAAGCCTCCTACAAGGTCAAAGAGCATCGAGTATCCTGAATCGTCAGAGGTATTGCCAAGATCAACAGTATTGTAGGAGAAGTTTACTCCTGTTCCTATAGTTCCTTTAGGTACAAAGACTGTATTTGACACACCTATACCCCTATCGAACGGCTCGACAGGCTTCTTTTCAGAGCCTGCCCAGCTGTTCGCAGCAATGCATATCAATAGCGATATTATAAGGATTCTCTTCATAATTGCATATTAGAATGGACTTACTCTGCTGAACACTTTATTATATTCATCCGTAGTAAGTTCAGCCGGATCATATACAAGTTCGAATTCATCAATGTACAGCACACTTCCGACACCACCTGTAAAATAATCTCCATAACGGCTGGATGCTGCTGCAATCACAAGATAATTAGGTATTCTTGTCGCATCACGGTATACCAGAGGCAAAGTAAATTTCACATAACCGGCATCAGTGTCGGATGAATTGAGCTGACCAAGAGCAATGATGCCTGGATCGTTATCCAGATCCACAAACTCCTTGCTGCTGGTATTGATCCTGAACTGGGATGTCCAGTCTGTAAGGAACACCACAATCTGAGACTGGTCCATCTTTCCCTTCATATCAGTATAAGGAGCCTTAGCCATATCAATTGTCATTGGAGAATATTTATAATATCCTCGCAGGGCGATAGGACGACCTGAGAATGGTGTACCCCAATCCAGCTTGGCTCCAAGTCCGGCAAGTCCGGCAAACTGTCCGGTAAAGATATTTCCGGCTGCCATCATACCCATTGCCTTCACTGATTCCAGACGGGCCGCTTTTCCGCTCACTGCCTCTGACACCGGTTTGGTGGTGACAGCTGCTCCGGATGAATTGGCAGAATCCCAGATATCATATCCTGAGGCGTTAGGATACTTGTCACTATCTGACCATGAATCAAAATTGAGATTATGGATAGTGGCATATGCTGCTGTAGAGAAGGTGATTTCCTTGGTTTCCTTGTCTTCTGCAGAGACTGCACGGAAGACATACTGGGTAGAAGGAGCAAGTCCGAATACAATGGTTGTATATCTGAGAGATGCAGAATTCACCTGAACTTCAGCCGGATTGATTTCTGTCCATTCGGCCTCAGATGCCTTCCTGTATTGGAATGTCATTCCTTCCGGTACTTCAGGAGAGAAATAACGTCCCTCAAGCTTTGCGAAGCAAGCCCATCCTGTATATGCTGCCACAGCCTCGGCATCAACATCAGAAATCACTTCCAGAACAAGTTCGAATACATCATAGTGACCTTTGACGTCGATTACGGTGAAATCTACCTCATATCTGCCGACAGGAAGCTTTGAAACAAATCCCGTGATATCCATGAGAACTCCCTGGGCACCTGCAGATACGGCCTTTGTTCCCATCATCTGACTCACGAGGACCCCCACTGAAGAAATATCTGCAGCAGAAGTTCCGACGAGTTCGACAGATCTTGGAAGACCTGATTCCTCGAGAACGACATTATCGTGAGCGACACGAAGACTCTGCACTCCGGCCGGAGTACTGAACTCCAGAACCTTGCTGATTGTATTGCCTACAGGGATATTCACAGGCTCACCGGACTCGGCTGCAAATTCGTCATTAGCAGACACAGAAGGCAGGAGTCTGTTGTCAAAGTCCAGAATAAGTTCATGTGAGGACTCATCCATGGTGTTGTCAAGAGTCACCTTGACTACGAATGCACCTTCAGCAGTCACATCCTCACCAAGATTGAACTTCAGGTGATAGTGCTGCCTTGCCTTTACATCGGAATACGTAACAGTATGACGGTACTCTCCACCTTCTATATTCTTGAGATACAAGTTCCAGGTAAGTGTTCCTGTAGGTGCAAAATAAGCCTTGGAATCAAAGCCAGCCTCAAGTGTGTTTCCTGCTGCAGGCGAATTGCTCAACACAAGAGGATTGCCCGTTCCGTTGGTCACAGACACTTCATACACATCAAAATATTCTTCAAACTCCTCTGGAAACTCAACAGAGAATATCGTATTGGCAAGAGTACAGGTAAGGTTTACCGTATTGATCTTATCAGGGTATATCCTGACATTCTTTACTCCTCTATAAAAAGGGTTGTCAAAAGCCGCATTCAGGTCTTTTCCATTACTTGCGACTACATCGTAGTATCCGATCTGAAGTCTGATCGGATTTTCGGTCGTAACCGTGCGATGATCTTCTACTTTTGCTACAGATTGGCCCGATGCATTGATTACATCGACTGCAAAGACAAGATTGTCTGCTGTTCCCGACTTTACTATGAAGTCGGATGACGGATCATTATCCATCTTCAGGCCAAGATATCCATAGCTGTTGTCCTGAATGATTTCCTGGTTACAAGAAATAAGGACACCTGCAGAAAGCATGACCATCATTATATATGAAAGTCTTCTTTTCATGATTACAAGCTTTGGATATTTATTCAGTAACAAATGTCAATGTCTTCGAGAATGTCTTGCCGGCCTCGTCAACAATGTCCAAGGTAAAGTTGTGCTTATCACCTGATGCCGGTCCGAACATAGAAATCATATTGATGAATTCTGTAAGGAAGAAATCGACCTGTGTCTTTCCTGAAAGGTTTGTACCTGTAGGAAGTGCAGGGGCAGCTTCAGCAAGGAATGCGATAAGTCCCTCATCTGTAATGAGATTCATTGTTGCACTGCCATCCGAAGTAAGTCCCTCTATGGCAGCAGTAAGCTGAGGTGAGTCTACCGTCACTTCGAACTCCGCTATCTTTCCAGGTACTGAAATGACCATATCAGCATTCATATCTGCATTTATAAGCATATCCTCGCAAGAAGGATTGGCATCCCATGTAATCACCGCAACTGGCTGCTCCACTTCGCCTCCTGTGTTATCATCACCGGTATTGTCATCTCCTGTGTTGTCGTCACCTGTGTTATCGTCGCCAGACGAAGGGTCATCTCCAGGAACAGGCACCTCATCAAAACCAGGAACAACGACAGTCTGGTCAATAGGATTGACATCGTGGCTGATGGTGATCTTGATAGGTTCCTTGATGACATTGCCATTCTCATCAACATCACCAAGCTGACCCGTAACCTTTGCATCGATATTGAGGATATGGTGATCGGCCGGATTTACATCCTCGATGAACTTGGTTGCTGAAGCATAAGTGTTGTCTATAGCTCTATGACCGTCGATAGTCACTGTAAGCGGAGCAGTGGTGAACCATCCTGTCTGCTTTCCTGTGTAATAAGTCTTTCCATCTATGACTACAGGATCGAAATCATTATCCTGAGCGGTCTTGTTCCACATAAGGGTTCCTTTGCCGTTAGTGACGGTAACAGTGTAATGAGCAAGCTCTTCCACGAAGTTTGACGAAAGGTTGACTGTAACCTTTGTGTTTGTGATAGAGCAGATCACATCTATTGTGGTAACCTGTCCGGTAAGGATCTTGAAGTCTTTCGAACCCTCATATATAGGCTGCTCGAATGCAGCGTGCTCCTTCACCGGAGATGAAACTGTAAGGATGTAGTCTCCTGAGCCGAGCTCGACAACTTTTCCACGAATGGAGCTGAAAGGATTATAATTCACTGACCAGTTGTCATAAGGACGTCTGATATCAACAACAAGATTGTTGATGATTTCATCGTCAGTAGCCCTTGTCTCCACCTCGTTGAGATCAGACTTGCACGAAAGATCGATTTTGAGTGAGCCTGAGCCATTCTGCTCGATGACTTCACGGTTGCAGCCGGTGAATACTGCAGCTGCAGTTATTATTGAGAAAAATATCTTTTTCATTGTGTTGTAAATTTTTCTATTCATAAATAAGTTCTATATCATCGAGTTTGAAGAATGAGCCGGCGTGTGCCTTGACTGTTTCTTCACCGAGTCTGAATTTTGAATCCGTATCCACGTGGCCGTTGCCATAGCATGAACTGAAACGGACATAGATGCTCGCAGCCTTCTTATCGAAGACCTTATATTCAAACGGAAGTGAATACAATGTCCATGAGTCTGCTGACGGGCCGGATGTTTCCTGTGCGGTCGCCAGAACAGTACCGTCTGCAGCCTTTACCCAAGCATCTACAAAGAACTTGTCCCCGTCTGTCGGAGCATATTTATAATAGAATGTAAGTCTGGACGGACGACTTGCAAAAGCGTGGCCTTCAGTAGCATGGTTTCCATCTCCATCGGATGTTCCGATCCAGATTTCGCCCTCATATGTTGTGCCGCTCGCCACTCCGATAGTATTGTTATTGTATCCGGTGTTGGCACTTCCCACATTGACAGTAAATAACAATGCTGCCTTATTACCGCTATGACGGTCATCCACATAGCCGGAAGAAGGGAAATTCTTACACCAGGTTGCGGTCAGCATGGTATGGCCGTCAGGCATAGACTGAAGGCTATTACATGCCCACCAAGGGTCTGCTTCACCTGATGCATAAGGCAGATACCAGTTTCTGTCATATTTGCTTCCTAACGGAGATACCCTCTTGACCACAAGCTGATAGTCCTCAAATCCTGAGTTTCCTATCTGCTGTGCAGCTTCCGTAGTAACTGTCACTATAGGGCTCTTGCAGTCCTCGTTCTTGTTATAGATAGCCCTCACCTTATATGTTGTGGACGGTGCGGTCGGGATTGTACCATAATTCAACGTATAACCGTCAGTTGAAGGGATGACATCAATATCTGACCAGTTCACACCATCAGAAGTTACCTGGAAATCCACCAGGGCAGGAACACCTTTACTGATAGTAACAACCGGATCCACAACCTTGGCGGCCCACACATTATAATCCTTTATATCAAGAGTAACCTTTACTCCACCGGATACTACTCGGAATGATTCCTCTGCTTCCTTGCCTACGGCATCCACTACCTTGAGAGTAAATTCAGCCAGAGTCATATCATCAGACTTAGCCTTTACTGAAGAAAGCATATCAGCAATTACTCCTGTAAAATCCACGTAAGAGAACGTCCTTGATGTAGCCATTTCTTCATCCCATTCAAATCCATTAGCCTTAAGCAAAGCCTTCGTATTTGAATCCAAAGCGGCGAAATCCACTTCAGAAGGAAGACCTTTGGCTGCAAGCATGTCTGAATCAATTGTAAGATAGCAGTGTGCGAGAGACCCACGTGCCAGGAAACTTGCCATACCGCTATGTCCTGCAGCATCCTGACCCTCAACAATTTCGTGAGTATTGCCAGTGCCGTCGAATCCTGCAAGAGTGATGGATGGGGCATCCTGAGGAACAATTGTAGCTGGAATCTCGATAGTCTCGGTCTTATCCTCTACTGTGGTATCCACTGTGATGTTGATTACAAGATTTCCCTCCCGATTATCTGTCGTAATAGTATACGTAACGAAATCATTTGGGGCATACACCATAGGATCCGTCTTGAAGTACTTCACTGTACCGGCATCATCCACTTCGGCATATACTTCCAGGACGACTTCACCGCCTGGCATATATCCGCACCGAGTCTCATTCGCATTAAATCTGACATACTTGCCCTTATGGTCATTATGTCTTACAATTGCATAATAGTCAGCATAATTTTCCTTGACTGTATCATGAAACTTGACAGCCATCTTCACATTAGCAAGTTTCGCCACAGCCTCAACGGTGTTTATACCGGCTCTAATAGTGAAATCCTTGTCAGCAAGATAATAAGCCTTATTGAATCCACATCCGAGGGTATCGCCATGCTGTGCTACAAGGCGGTAGTCTCCTGCATTGAGCTTGATTTCCTTACCGACTGTGTTGGCGTATGAGTCGTTATAAAGACGCATCTGAGTCTCATCTTTATAGATGGCAACTCTGAAGTCTTCCAAGACAGGCTCATCCGCATCGGCCTTGGTTCTGATATTCTCTGTCTGCAGATCGCTCGTCAAGGCTATGGAAAGTACTCCTACCTCATCCGAAGCAGAAGGTCCTTGTTGTTCAATAAGCCTTTCCGAACACGCCGACAAGATCACCAGCAAGGTTGGAATGAATCTTAAACGTCGCATAATAAATATTTGGTTAAAAATCTTGATTTACTTTTCTTACATTGAAACGGTAGGTCAGATTGATTCCGGCACGTGTGATACCGAAATGATGGTTTGCCTGATGTTCGACAAGCATCCAGGAATTACCGCTAAGCGAAGCCTTATTCTGCGAATATCGGCCATATCCCAGACCGATCACAAATTCAAGTCCCCAATTCTTTTTTGGTCCGAATCCGACTACATAGCCATATGTAAGTCCGACGCTCCAGGCTGGATGCATGTTGCCGGAATCGTGGTAATTGCCTTCCCACACATTTTCAGGACCGTTCTGATAAAGGAAGTCTTTCCATTGTAATGTATACCATGTGCAATTACCATGTACTCCGAGGAAACTTCCTGTGCGCATGGCATCGTCCTTCCACCATCTGAGTTCAGGTGCAAAGCCATAAACACTGGTATTCTTATCATTCGGAGTAAATATATTGTATCTGGTCATCCATCCCTGGATGTCAAGAGAGAGATTTCTGCTCAACTGCACTTCCACACCGACCTGCGGTATCACCATGGCATCTGCCAGAAGATTGGTTTTCAGGCCCATATACCAAGGAGTATCCCAGACCCTGGTCATTCTTTCCAGACTTTCTTTCCTATAGGATTCATATGGGTCACTCTGAAGCGGCTTCTGATCGGCTTCCGGAATGCAGACCATCTCCTTTACCATATACACAGTGTCCCTTACATACACGGTATCTGTTGTTGACACAGGAACATGCTGGACTTCTGGCTTTTGTACAGGCTTGGCTACTGGTTTGGCTACTGGAACTTCCACTGGCTTGGACATGTAAGGTTTACCAGGATCCCATTTGCAGAATATTGCGAAACGTACGCAGCGTAACTTAGGGAAAAAGTCATCCAGAAGGATACGCCAGGCACGACCGCCATCAAGCTGCTGAAGTGCCTTCTTTCTTTCTCCCCATTCCTTCGACTTGATAATGCTCATGACACTGTATTTGTACGGCATATCAGACTCTGCAACCAACTCATAGAGTCTGTCCCAGTCTTCGTTCAGGCTTTCACTATGAATCTTATACGACGGAATGTCAAGAATATCCATGAGATACTTTGCCGCTGCATCTGTTCGTGCCTGACTCAGTTTGACGTTATCGCCCCACAGACCGTCCGGAGAGGCACTTCCGCAAACATAAATCTGCATGACCTCCTTTGTCGGATCATTCATTATCTGCAGCAGCTCATAAGCCGCCATGTTGAACTTGGGATAATTTGCCAAAGAGGCTACACCTTGAGGGAGCCTTATAGAGGTCAGTACACTATCAGCATATAGGGCCTTGGAACCAAGGTCTTCAGGGTGAACATATCTGAGATAGGTCTGTGCCGACGAGATGGTACCGGTCAGCATACCGCATAATGCGATCAGCAGCATTAACTGCTTCCTAATGTCTATTTTCATTTGGTCAAGAATCTTGTAACTTGCAAAGTTGATATTTTTTTTCAAAAAATCAAAAGATTCACCTTTTAAAAGCACCCTTCAAGCAGATGCAGCGATGACTGCGGCTTTGCAGCGGAAGATACAAAGAGAGGCAAGATTCCCAACCCCGGATCATTGACGGGACAAGGCTTTGTTGAAGCAGTCGTTAAAGTACATGACCTGATATTTGATTGCATTCAGCCAATACTTCCAGTTGTGGTGTCCCGGCCTTGTATAGAATTCATGAGGTATCTTCTCATTGAGGAGTTTCTCATGAAGGGCACAATTGACTTCAAAGAAGAAGTCCTCGGTTCCGCAATCAAAAATGATGTTCATAGCCCCGGGCTGAAGAAGATGAGTCAGGTTGATGACAGTGTTGTCCTCCCACATCTGAGGACATTCGTCTTTCTGTCCCAATCGTTTCGCTATTCCCCATTTATCCGGAAAAGGACGTATGTCTACACCTCCTGACAACGCTCCCATTGACCCGAAGACGTCCTGATGCCTGATACCAAGATACATCGCACCATGTCCGCCCATTGAAAGACCTGCTATCGCCCTTCCCTTCCTATCCTTCACAGTCTTGTAGTTTGCATCGATATAAGCGACAAGCTCTGAAGATACAAATGTCTCATACTGATATTCCGGAGTCACCATGCTGTCAAAATACCAGCTGTCATATCCCCCATCTGGAAGGACGAACATAATACCGTATTGATCAGAGAGACTGCCTACAACCCCTTCCTTTGTCCAACTGGTATAATTATCGCTAAAGCCATGAAGAAGGTAAATAACCGGGAATGATTCACCATCATCATACTTCTCTGGAGTGATGACTATCACAGGAACGTCCTTATCCATCTTTTGACTTCTTACTTTTATCTCTTTCTGATCAAAGGCATAGGATAGAGAGCCGAGAAGAATCAGGCCGGCCAGGAGTAGAATCTTTTTCATACAATAACGGATTATAATATATAAGGAATAAATCTGTCTCAAAGGTAAGTATATTTTTTGCAAAATCAGAACTCCATGATACCTTTGCACTGAATAACCTAATAAAATCCCATCCATGCCTCCTATAGATAACCAATATAAACTTAGAAATCAGGAATTTCTCCAGGAATATGCCCAGAGGCCGGGAGTAAAGATCATGTTCAACGGAGTGATGTACAGAGTGATCAGCAAAGGAAACGGCCCGAAACCTTCCCCGAAGAGCTTTGTGACCGTTCACTACATAGGGAAACTGATCAACGGTAAAGTGTTTGACCAGACGCAGAAAGGTTCACCTGCGACATTCCGCCTCAACGAACTGATCACAGGATGGATAACCGCACTTCGTGAAATGCCGGCCGGCTCACGATGGGAGATTGTGATCCCATACAACCTTGGTTACGGTTCCCGGGCATCAGGATGTAAAAAGCAAATAATATTTCCCCATTTTTCGGAAAAATGAGTTTCCCCGCTTTTCGGAAGTGAGACTGGACGGCAGATGCCTTATTTCAGCAGTTTTTCGTCCCCACTTTTGGAAGTCATTTTCCCCTTGTTCTGAT
>JAGAKH010000128.1 GCA_017625725.1 Bacteroidales bacterium
ACCGTCATATCGAGTCCTCGAAACGAAGAAATTGAATGAAAAATAGATGAATATAAACCGACTTTTGTTATCTTTGAACCGTTCTCTTATGGTATACTTTTGAACGCGAATCTGGTATACTTTTCACTTCCTACATACAGTCCATCTGCATTTTGATAGATTCTTTTATGTGTAAGTGCACGTACATCAGAATCTCTCAATCCCGTATAACATTGAAATATGAATATATCACGGGCTCTTTCAAGCCCCTCTCTATCTGATAGGTCTAAGTTATATATGGTATCTACTTCATTTAATTCCAAATACTTAACCTTCTTTTGGGCTTTTCTCAGTACTGGATTGTATAGGAAGTAATCTTCGTGTATTTCATACCTTTTCATCTTTGCCCACGTAATGAACTGCTTGAGATATAATAGATGCTTTTCAAGTGCATCATTATACATTGTCTTTGACAGATACACCTTGAATGCATCCATCGTTGCGGTAGAGAGGTCTGAGAACTTTATGTCAGGTTTGAACGCTCGAACCTTGTTTTCGAGACGCAACATCATTTCTTTACGGCTATCGCTCCATCCCTTAGTATTGGCAGTCTCCTCTCTGAATTGCTTGAATAAGAAGAAGAACTCATCACTCTGCTCTGCTTGTGTTGATGTAAACTTATGCTTGAATCGCTCTCGGAGGTCATTTAGAGTGGTCGGTGTGCTCCTTAACGCACTACCATTGAAGTAATCATCGATGAACTTCTCCATCTTCTCTAACTTGTCGTTGAGGACGTTATACATAAGTCCATCGACATTGCAACCTTGCTTTACACGTTCCTTATTTTCATTCCATTGACTGGGTTTCAATGTTATACCCGTGTATAGTTCAATACGTTTACCTTGACTCGTTACTCTAATAATCACAGAACATCGTCCACTCGGATATACGGGTGATAGTTTAGTGTGCTGTCGGAATCTCATATCTATATGACTTGCGGTGATGATTCAAAGGTAACTAAAAAAATCAATCCACCCAAAAATCCACCCATTTTTCTGCAAAACAATGCAATATATTGCAAAATGTCCAATTTACAATCATCTGGTAATTAAATGATTATAAAGATAATACAATATAATGCAGCATATAGTTGTGCATCCCCCTCCCACCGCAGAAAAGGAAGTCGCAAGGCTTCCTTTTTTGCTTTATGGTAGCAGATCGCCTAAAAATCCCGGTCGGTTTGACTTGTCTGTCCACCAAATACCGTGTTTTCATGGACAGGATACACAAAATGCCACATCCGTCCACAAAAAGGGCGGTTTTTATGGACAGAAGTATGAAATGGTGGCTTCTATCCAGAAAAAGGGCTGTTATCTTGGACGAGATGTAAATTCCATAGTATTTGGAACAGTTTCACGGCAGATGAGTGCCGATGTCAGTAAATATGCTGGAACTCTAACACACAGTATACTGGATACCGGGTTTTCATGGACATTAATTCCTAGCTTCAGCTTTCGGGCAGCATCTGTGCCGTGCCCGACACTGCCTGGCCTGGCAACCTTGGGCACACCTTTTCAATTTAGGTTTAATATGAGTACGCAGATGTGGGTACCGCGTGCAGAAATGCGGGAAAAGTGCTCTCGGTACCATCGTTGGTCGCCATCAACCAGAAATGACCGGGTCACCAACCATTTATGTCCACATTACCTAAAAATCCAGGCCAGAAAAACGACTGATTCTTTGATATCTTCTTTTTTTCGAGTTGCCGCATGGGGTGATTGGTCAGATTTACCGAGAATTTCTCCTGAATTTCTACAAAAGAGGGGATAATATTGTGCTGTTATTCTTATTTTGTAATTTCGCAGAGGATTATTAGTGTGTAAGGATGGAAATAGAACTTCTCGAAAACGGAACGATATTGAAAGGCCTGCGGTTTCCTCATAAAATCAGACAGGTAACGCATATTGTCATCACTTCAGGCAGGTTTTCCTGTCTGGTGGACTTCCGGTCTTATTCGTTGAAGGCACCGGCGATGGCGATATTCCTTCCTGGTCAGGTGGTAGAGTCTCTGGAAGCAGATGAGGAATTCAAAGGCTTCGGAATGGCGATGAATCAGGAACTTACAGATTCTTTGAATCTGCCTGTAAGCCTTCAGGAGAGATTGTTCATAAAGGATCATCACTTCTATGAGATAACAGAGGAGGTCCTTGATGTCTTGACACTTTGCTATAGACAGGTGTCCAGTATAATGAAACAGGAAACCAATCCTTATAAGGAGGAAATAATCCGACATCTGTTTTCTGCACATTTCTATGGTCTTGGATATTATTTTCATGGTCAGCTGAACCAGCAGTCCCAGATGACCAATCAGCAGGAAATCTGTGAGAAATTTGTAAGGCTGGTCTCTGAGAATTTCAAGGAACAGAGGAATATTGGTTTCTACTCTGACAAGCTATGCATGTCAAATAAATATCTGTCTACTCTATTAAAGCAGGAGACCGGAATGACAGCCCTTGAGTGGATAGAAAAATATGTAGTCCTTTATGCAAAAAGCTGTCTTTCTTCTACGTCGATGACGATTCAGCAGATCAGTGATGACCTTGATTTCCCTTCCCAGTCAGTCTTTGGAAAATACTTCAAGAGAGTAGAAGGGGTGTCTCCGAAAGTATATCGTCAATCCCTGAATAATGAATGATCAGAACGCTTCGCTGAAACCGAAGGTAAATCCAGCCGTCTCTTTACCCATTCCGAAGTCAATCCTCAGGTTGATGTTATGCTTGAATTCCACCCTGAGACCTATTCCACCGTTCGGGAGAATGTTTTTCCACTTGAATTCAGGAAGTGAAGGAAACACCGTGCCACCGCCAATCCATGCCACGCAGCCGAATCTTGATGCTATATGCTGCCTTAATTCCACTTGAACGGACACCTGATTGCAGTCAATGTACCTTCCTGAATAATATCCTCTCATCCTTCCCATGACACCGCCGAGCTCTTCCCTCAAGGTCCATGGAGCATTTCTGCTGTTGAACCGGGCATAGAAGTCTCCTGCAATTACTCCGCCTTTCCACAAAGGGTGATATCCGCATAGGGTGAATGTAGTGGACCAGTCGGTCATGTCGGCTGTTCCCAGGAATTGAGGATAAACCACCTCTCTCAGAAGCAGATAGATTCCTTTATTAGGATTTGTAGGGACATCTCTTGTGTCGATCTGAAAGGAGGCTCCTAGACCTGTGAGAAAATATGACGGATTCTGTCCGGCCAGGTATGATGGGTCTATAATCCGCGAAGCATCGGTATAGTTGAAATTCATCACAGCTCCGAAATAGAAACATCTGCCTATTCTGCAGTTATGGTCGGCATCCACCACAAATTGGGTCCTGACGTATTCTGATGTAGGGTTTGTCTCGCATGCATCGAAACAGGTTCCCCAGAAGTTCAGTATCTTTCTTGAAAAATGTGCACTATACACAAGGCGGGTCCTCCCGTCAGGAAAATAATTGATTCCGTTTCCAATCGCAGAAAAGAATCCTTTCAATGATGCCTTGACATTTATCGCCACATTTGAGGGTGAGGCTGTAGAATCCGTCATATCCATCCTGTACAGACCGGTTGCTGTAGCACCTAGTCCGAAACCGCCTTCTCTTGTATATGACGGAGCGATCGTATAGCTTACATCAAATGGTTTTTCGTGCGTCCTGTCCTTGTTGCCGTTTATCAGGCTCTGCCAGTAATTTTGGAAGAAACCCGATCTGTTCGCACCCGTACTGTCTTGAGCAAGAATTGAAAGGGCGGAAATAAAGAACAGGAATGCACTGATCAATGCTTTTCTGTTCATTTATTTTTGATTTTACAGGTCAGTCCGATGGAAATACTTTGCGGATATAGTGAAACTCCTTGAGAGGTGTTAGGCTGAAGGATATTGTAGTAGCATAGTTTATAGGATGCTTCGATGCCGATACCGTTTCCGAATCCATATCCGAAGACCACACCGAATCCCGATTGGGTATCCTGTATCATAGGGGCCCCTCCCTCATGGATCTTTAGAAGGTCAACATTCCTTCCATCTATCATCCATCTTGCAAAGCATGAGAATTCTGTATAGGGACCTAGTCCCACAAGGATATGATGTCTCCTGAATACCTTAAATCGTGTCACGACATATATAGGCACTTCAATTCCAAAACTGAGCATCTGGCCGCTGTTGTCCTTCCAGCCGAATACGGTTCTTTTGAAATTAAGATTAAGTTCGGGACGGATTCCGATACGTTCCTTGAACCAGATGTCCATGAAGCCTCCGAGAGTCAGGCCCGGTGTCAGTATGCTTATGGCATTAGGAGCGTCTGCCTTCTGGAAATTAAAGAACGTGGCATCAACTTTGACGCCACCCTCCAGCAAGGTCTCATTATTATGCTGAGATGCTGTCTGTCCATTCAGATGTATGGCAGACAGCATTATACAACCGCAAAGTATAATTATTTTCCTCATCAGATATTTATTTCGGCAATTTTATGTCCACTCAATCTTTCGCTCACTTTCAGGCCGTCTTCAGACGATGTCTCCATGAGCGGATGTCTGAAGCTGAGGTAGTCTTGTATAAGAGTTTGTGTGAAAGCAGTGATATCTTCCGAAGTACAGAGCTCTTCATTGTATTCCACAGTAATTCTGTCCTTCCAATATGAAACTTCTACTATACTTCTTATTTTTCTGTTTCTTGAAGATTTTTCCGGATTCCTCATCATAGGAGGGGGAGCAACGGCATTGTTTAATGTCACTCTTTTTCCGCCCACGTTAAGTACCTTTCTGTTCAGGAAAGGCATTCTTCCGAAGGTCTGCTTCAGACCATACATCAGACAGACATGATGCAGCGGTTCACTAAAAAGCACCGTCATCTGTTCCATTCTTACTTATTTCCTTTTGCCTCGTCTATTCTTTTCTGTGCTGCTTCCTGACGAGCTTTGGCCTCTGCCATCTGCTTCTGGTATTCTTTTTCCTGAACACCCTTGCGTACTTCCGGGTTTCTCATAGCCTTCTGCTCTTCATAGAAAGCTTTGCTTTCCATCTTCTGGGCCTTGAAATTGGCCTTATCGATTTCTTTCTGTCTTCTTGCACTTTCCCTCATGTCACGGAAAGCCTGCTTGAAAAATCCCGGCTTCTCGTTTTCCTTTGTCTGCTCCTGAGCTGTAGCTCCTGTAGTGATGCCTGTCATAAGGGCGGCAAGACCCATGATTTTCATAAACTTCTTCATGTTCTTCAAATTAAATGTGTGCAATTCTTATTTATTGGTTTCGTCTCTTTCTTCAAGGAATGTTTCCACGAACTTGTCTTCAATCTTCTGATATGTTCCTGTGACAGCGTCTTCAATCTTCTGGTAAGTTCCGACCACAGCATCTTCAATCTTCTGGTATGTACCCACTACGGTGTCCTTGATCTTTGTCTTCTTCGGTTTAAGCTTCTCCATATTGTTCTTTTTTTTAGAATGTATAAGCAACCCCGATTTTTACTTTATGTGAATGTGTTCCGTCAAGATGTCCCCAGAATCCCAGCTGATACTCATATCCTAATCTTAATGAGAATCTTGCGATATCCAGACCGACAGCAGGATTGGCAAAAGTTCTGAGTCCTGTATTTGTTATGTCAGCAATTGCTCCTCCCTTCATACTTACGAATGGTGTTATAATTGACTCATTGAAAGAATACTTGATGTCTGCAAACACGGGAACGGTGTAAGTGGGGACAGTATTGAAATCCGGGATGAACTCAGCTCCAAAGCCTGCACCTCCACCGACATATAGTCCGTTTCCGAAACTGAATCCATGTGATGACGAAATGCCCATCTGCTGTGTCAATGCTGAAGACAGTTCAATGTCGGCACGATAGCCTCTTCTGTATCCGACATTTACCATATATTCCGGTTTCTGTGCCTTTTCAGCAAGTCTTTCTGCCTTTCTGGCCTGACGGTCAGCAGTGTGTTTTTCTTTTAATATTATGACAAGGGTGTCTGAATTGTGTCTGCTGACCTTGATCGTGTCAGTGTTCTGTGCTGAAAGAGCCGCTCCAGACATTGCGACCGCGCAAAAAAAGGTTAAAAAACGTTTCATATCTACTACACTTAATTTTTCGGTTGCAAAGGTATGGCTGTAAAATGAAACGGATTAGTCACAAAAACCTGCGATTTGGTCAGAATTGCCAAATCGCAGGTTTTCAGTTGTATTGAAGACAAGATACGGAACTCAGATGAGCCTGTTTATCATGTGCTGATATTTGCGTGAGATAGGTATGCTCTCGAATCCTTCCTGCTTCAGTTCGGCTACGATGAGTCCGGAGCTGTCCCTATGTATGATCTTTATGAATGAAGGATTGATGAAATAAGACCTGTGACATCGTACAAGTCCGTGTCTTGATAAAGTGTCTTCGAGTGCCCTCATGGAAGATCTTAGAACGAATTTCTTTGTCTTGGCCTGGTCCAGATAGTGGATGTTTACATAGTTGTCCTCAGACTGAATGAAGATCACGGCTTCGGGAGCAATCACAAGACGCAGTTTCTTATGCTCGTCATGGAATCTTATAAGGGAGGCATCTTCAGAAGGTGCAGCTTCCTCATTGTTTTTGGCGTAGAGTTCCAGACCAAGCCATAGAAAACCATAAGGATAGATACATGTAACGGTCATCTGTAAGAAGGCTAGGCCGGCTGTTTCGAAGAATGACATCTGGTCTTTGGTCATCAGTACTATGTACAATGAAATGAACAGACCGCAGACAACCATTTCTCCAAGACACCATAGGAAATAGACATATTTAGGTATCCTTTTGTATTTTCCTATCAGATAGAGCCATCCTCTCGTTATTGAAATCGACACCAGCACGATACAGAAAAGTATGGTGGTGTTAAAAGTGAAGGAGGCGTGCTGCATCTGCAGGAGTTCGTAAGTTGCATGAGGCTTATAGTAGATGGTAAAGACCAGCACGAACAGAGGAACAATCACGGAATGAAGGATCGTGCTTGCTCCCGAAAGAAGAATGTTGTTGTTTTTACCCATTTTTAGTCCCAAAATGTGTGGGGACAAAGATAGTAAATATTTGTCAAACGTCCCTAAAACCTACCATTAATCCCTAAATACGGCTATTGATAACTTCATATTTGCCCCAGTAACATATTTTCTGGTGTTCTGATGAGAGGCGGTAATTTTGCCGGCGTCAATTTAAAATTTTATGAATATGATAAAGATAGCGGCATTAGGAGATTCCTTGACAAAGGGAGTTGTCCTTACAGACAAGAACAGATATTCCCTTCTTGAGCACAGCTTCATAGATATAATAGGCAATGAATTGGACCTTTATATAGAGAACTATGGAAAGTTCGGTTCTACCGTAGATTTCGGCAACCATGTGATAGAACGTCATTCTGACACCATATCTTCAGCAGACTATACTTTTCTGGAGTATGGGGGAAATGACTGTGACTTCGACTGGATGAGGATAGCAGACGATCCGTCGTCAGAACATCATCCGAAGACAATTCTCGAATCCTTCCGTGAGAAATTTCAGCAGCTCATACAGAAGATCCGTGAACTTGGTTCCAGACCGGTGATCATATCCCTCCCTCCGATTGATTCAGAGACATATTTCTCCTTTTTCAGCAGATTCATGAATGAAGAGCAGAAGAAGAATGTGGTGAACTGGCTGGGTGGAGACATCAATATCATTGAAAGATGGCACGAATCATATAACAGGACATTGTTTGAAATCGCCGAGACTTCCAAGGTTCAGATAATCGACATCACGACTCCGTTCCGGAATTATAAGGGCTCTCTCAAAGCTCTTTACTGTATGGATGGAATTCATCCTAATTCGGAAGGACACCGGTTGATCGCTGATTCGATATCTAACAGCTATTTTTAATGATGGGACATCTCTTGACACTGATATTTGTGATTATGCTGTTGATAGGATTCAGTCTTCTTGTCTATTGTATCAGGAAGGTAAAGGATGATTCACATACGAAGATTCCGATACAAGGAATCAGCTCCAACCGTAGAAGAGGAGAAGAAAAGCAAGAAGTGATTTTTAACCAAAGCAACAGACCTGCCCATTTATGAGCAGGTCTGTTAATCTATAGTATTTCAGAAATCTTCTGTGCAAGGGTTGCAAATGCAAGTCCGTCGGGACGGGTTGAAAGAGCCGCCGGTTCACCGGAATCGCCTCCCTCCCGGATGCTTTGCACGATAGGGATCTGTCCCAGAAGAGGAATTCCGTATTTTTCCGCCATTCTTGCTCCACCGTCTTTTCCGAAGATATAGTACTTCTCCTGAGGATGTTCTGCAGGAGTAAACCATGCCATGTTTTCTATAAGTCCGAAGATCGGCTTTCTTATGCTTTCGTTCCTGAACATGTTCACTCCCTTTTCCACGTCAGCCAAGGCCACATCCTGAGGTGTCGTCACGATTACCGCTCCTTCCATAGGAATGTCATGAACGAGGCTTATGTGGATGTCTCCGGTTCCCGGTGGCATGTCAATGAGGAGGAAGTCAAGCTCTCCCCAACGCACCTGAAGAATCATCTGCTTGAGGGCATTGCATGCCATCGGCCCTCTCCAGATAAGTGCCTGTTCAGGTTTTGCGAAATAGCCGATGGACATCCATTTCACACCGTATTTCTCAAGAGGCA
The DNA here is from genome assembly GCA_017625725.1 of Bacteroidales bacterium. GTDB lineage: Bacteria > Bacteroidota > Bacteroidia > Bacteroidales > UBA932 > Cryptobacteroides. The sequence continues at coordinate 8,647 of JAGAKH010000128.1, forward strand.
TGATGACTTCCTTTTCTCCCTCCTGGTATGCATCAGGAATGAGTTCTTCCGTGGCTGTCATCTTTGGAACAGACGGACCATATACGTCAGCGTCTGCGAGTCCAACCTTGTAGCCGAGTCTGGCCAAAGCGATGGCCAGATTGACTGCTACAGTAGATTTCCCGACGCCGCCTTTTCCAGAGGCGATTCCGATAACATGCTTCACGTTTTCCAGCTCTTCGAATCCAAGGTCCAGACCAGGCTTCTTCTTTGGCTGAGAAGCATCTTTGATGATGGTCTTGACTTCAATCTCAGTGCCCTCCGGGGCATTTCTGATGATGGCTGCCTTGGTGCTGCCTATCAGGTATTCTGCCAAGGGATCACGGTGTTTTGCGAATCCGAGGGTCACGGTTATCCTGTTGTCCCCGATCTCCACTTTTTCCACCATGCCAAGTTCCACCAGATTTCTGTCTCCTTTGACCGGATGCTCCACTTCCAGGAGCCATTTCATTATTTCGTTTTCTTTCATCAATATCAATCCTACTTAACGATATTCATCTCATCCAGCAGATATCCTGCACCGCCGAACTTGTCCACAATGAACAGTACATATCTGATATCTACATTGATACATCTCTGGAGATCCGGCTCAAACATCACGTCGCTGCTCATTGATTCCCAGTTTCCGTCGAAGGCGAGACCGATGAGCTCACCCTTTGAATTCATGATAGGGCTTCCTGAGTTTCCTCCTGTGATGTCGTTGTTGGAAAGGAAAGCAAGAGGCATCTTGCCGTTAGCCATTGCGTACTGTCCGAAATCTTTGTTCTTCCACAGTTCCTTGAGCTTGTCCGGAACAACGAACTCCCAGTTGTCAGGATCTTCTTTCTCCATGACTCCGTCGAGAGTCGTGTAGTATCTGTAGATTACGGCATCCTTAGGAGAATATCCCTTGACCTTACCATATGTAAGTCTCATTGTGAAGTTAGCGTCAGGGTAGATAGGGGCGTCACCCTTCCACTCAAGAAGGCCTTTCATATAATCGTGTCTTGCCTGTACAAGAGGTGCCTCCTTTGTCTTCATAACCACGAAAAGGTCATAAGCCTTGTTTATGATTGAAGCAGAGAGGACTCCTGCAGGATCCTCAAGAACGGCTGCTCCTTTTTCTTCAATGGCATTCCTCAGGCTTTCTTCTGAAGTAAATGCAGTGTTGTCGAAAATCTCATCGATATAGGAATCTATATCCAGGTCCACCAGATTGTCAGGAAGGTCTGATAGGTGGTTTTCCTGCTTGGCATTGTCGCGATAGAACTTCATCATTGCTTTTGCCACCTTCCTGTCAGTAGGAGCTGAGTAGTCCTTATATTCCGGAGCGATGAAGCTGTATGCTGCTTCAAGGGCAGCTGCAGTATCTTTCGACGCCTTGAATGCTTTTCTGAACTCTCTCTTGAAACGGTGTACCATGCTTGTCAGTTCAATCTTATAGACAGACTCACTGATTGTAGTGTATGCCTTTCCCGGTTCCTTAAGGTCGTTGATTCCATCAGCAAGATTTGCCAATGCCTCACCATATTTCTCATCTCTGAGTCCTTTCCTATCTGATTTCACCCATTTGGTGAACTCCGCTTCTTCACGCTCAGCCCTGTCGATGATTTCGAGTTTGTCAAAGGCCAGTTTCATTCCTTGCCACTTCTTCCATCCGTTTGACGATGAAGCATACTTGTTTGCATACTGGATCTTTACCTTAGGATCGGCAAGCATGTCTTCCATCAGGACATTCTGTCTGATTGTACGGGCAGCGATGCGGATGTCGTTCTGCTCTATCTGGTATTTAAGTTCAGGAGACGTCTGGAAGCGTGTAGTACGTCCAGGGTATCCCATGATCATGGTATAGTCACCCTCCTGAATTCCTTTAAGCGAAATTGATAGATAATCCTTTGATCTGTAAGGAACATTGTCTGCTGAATACTCTGCAGGGTTATTGTCCTTGTCAGCATAGATACGGAACATCGAGAAGTCTCCGGTATGTCTAGGCCACATCCAGTTGTCAGTGTCTGCTCCGAACTTTCCGATAGACGAAGGTGGAGCACCTACGAAACGGATATCCTTGTAGGTCTTGTATACAATTATATAGTATCTGTTGTGATTGTAGAAGCTCTCAACAGCAACTTCGCAATGAGGGTTTTTCTCTTCCGTTTCCTTTACAACATTCTCAACAGCTTCATCAACAGCCTTTCCGATCATTTTGTCAAGATTAACATCGGTGCTATCCTTATACTGCTTTCTTACAGCCTTTTCAGCCTTGTCCATGATAGGAGTGATATCCTTCATGTATTCAAGGAAAGTGACTGTGAGTCCCTCGCATGGAAGCTCCTCGCTACGGTTCATTGCCCAATAGCCGTTTTTAAGATAGTCATGTTCAACTGAACTCAGCTTCTGGATATTCGAGTAGCCGCAATGGTGATTTGTGATGAGGAGACCTTCTTTTGAGATGACCTCTCCTGTACATCCCCCACCGAACTGTACAATGGCATCTTTCAAAGACGAACCATTGATGTTGTAAATCTGTTTGGGTGTCAGTTCACATCCCATTTCCTTCAATGCAGTAGCATTCATCTTCTGCAGAAGAGGAAGAAGCCACATTCCTTCATCTGCCCTCATGCTGCCGGCAAAAGCGGCCATAGCAGCTAAAATGCAAAAAAATCTTTTCATCATATAAGTGTTTGAATTTAAAACAAAGTTGGTTCGAGCTGCTTCAGGTGGAAGCTCTTTCGGTGGTGTTCCGTGTATCCATGCTCGATAATTGCTGCAATATGTTCCTTTGTAGGGTATCCCATATTTCTTTCCCAGCCGTACTGAGGATATTCCACGGCAAGTTTCCTCATATATTCATCCCTGTATGTCTTTGCCAGAACGGAAGCAGCGGCAATCGATGAGAATTTCGCATCCCCCTTGACAATACACTGATAAGGAAATCCGTCAAAAGGCTTGAAGCGGTTCCCGTCAATCAGCAGAAAATCCGGTCTTGTACTGAGCTTCTTTATCGCCCGTTGCATTCCGGCAATTGAGGCATTGAGAATATTGATGCTGTCAATTTCTTCAGCACTTACTTCTTCGACGGCCCAGGCTATAGCCTCCGCTTCGATGATCGGACGAAGCAGATCTCTTGATTTTTCTGACATCTGCTTTGAGTCGTTGAGCAGCGGATGATGAAAATCCTTCGGAAGTATGACGGCAGCAGCAAAGACCGGTCCGGCCAAAGGGCCTCTTCCGGCTTCATCGCATCCGGCTTCCATAAGGTTCGGATGAAGATAATTCAACAGCTGTCTATCTTTGCACATTGTGCAAAAATACACAATCTATTTTTCCTCACCAAGTCTTTTCTTCAGCATTGAGATAATTTCATTCTTGCTTTCGATGATTGTTTCAAGTCCGGAAACGATTTTTTCCAGGTCTGTGATACGTCTTTCAAGGGATGCTATTGTCGTGCAGTATTCGCTCCGTATTTCTTCAAGAGCATGATGATCATTCTTCTGAGGCGTATATCCCAGCACAAGTTCTTCTGTCGGAACGTTAAGCAGTTCAGCCATCTTCATGACTTTGCTGTTAAGCATCTGAGTCTTTCCTGCCTCGAGGTCGCGATATGCAGTAAGCGAGATGTCCAGTTTGTGGGCCATTTCTTCTTGAGTAAGGTTGCCCTTCTTGCGTAGCCTTCTTACATTCTCCTTGATAGAACTGTTATCCATGACTTTTTTGCGGACAAAAGTATCGGATAAGTCAATGGAGAATAAACCATATTTTCTTGCTAATGATAACAAATACTTGTCATTTGTCCGGAAGAATATTAAAAAAAAGAAAAATCTGCACCGTTATATGTCCGGATCGTCTGAAAAACTTGCAATTATCTGATGCAACCGTCAGATTTGCATTACCGAAAACCGGAAATGACAAGAATTAAAGACTCTATATCATGAAACGAATGAAGACCGAACAGAAATTTGAAAGGCTTTGCCTTATTCTCCAGCAGAAATTCATATACGGAACTCCTGATTATGAATTCGAGACAATATGCAGGAGCCTTGAACTCGACCCGAGGAATGTCAACAATCTTTTATATGAGAGGTTTGGGATGGGGGGAAGCGAGATATTGTCCTCTATATGATTGTTTTTTAAAAATTCATGGTGACTTATATTGGTTTTGTGACATTGTTTTCTTAGATTTGCGAGGATGTGTCGATATCGATGCTGAAAAGACATAATTATAAACACAATAACACAAAGACTGATGAAAACTTATTCCACTCAAAACATCCGCAATGTGGTTCTCCTTGGCAGCACAAAGTCAGGCAAGACCACATTATCTGAAGCTATGCTTTATGAAGGAAAGGTAATTGACAGGCGTGGAACTGTCGAGGCGAAGAACACTGTTTCTGACAATGCAGAAATCGAGCAGATGAACCAGAGGTCAATCTATGCTACTCCTCTTTATGCAGAGTTCATGGACACCAAATTCAATATCATCGACACTCCGGGTGCAGATGACTTTGTCGGTGGTGCCGTTTCAGCATTCAAGGTGTGCGACACCGGAGTTCTCGTTGTCAATGCACAGCAGGGAGTTGAGGTAGGTACCCAGATATATTCACGCTATGCTGCGGAATACGGAATTCCTCTTATCGTCGGAGTCAACCAGCTTGACGGAGAAAAGGCATCATGGGAGACAACTCTCGAGTCTATGAAAGAGGCATTCGGCAACAAGCCGATTGTGGTTCAGTACCCTGTTAATGTAGGACCTGATTTCGATGGCTTCATCGACGTTCTCAAGATGAAGTATTATCGCTTTGCCGGTGACACAGGAAAGCGTGAGGACCTTGAAATTCCTGCAGACAGGCTTGAAGAGGCAGAAGAACTCAGAAACGAGCTTATCGAGCGTGCTGCCGAGTACGACGATACCCTTATGGAGACATTCTTCGAGCAGGGAATGCTTTCAGAGGATGAAATCAGAAAGGGTCTCGGAATCGGTATCCGTCAGGGTGATGTGATGCCTATATTCTGTCTCTCTGCAAAGAAGGACATCGGAGTAAAACGTCTCATGGAGTTCACAATCCGTACAGCTGCATCTCCTGCAGAGCGTAAGGGTGTGACTAAGGACGGAAGAGAAATCGAGTGCAAGCAGGAGGCTCCTGTTTCCCTCTTCATCTATAAGACTGCCGTTGAGCAGCATCTCGGAGAAGTCGCTTATTTCAAGGTGATGTCAGGTGAACTTACCGAAGGAATGGACCTCGAGAACCCAGAAACCGGAGACAAGGAAAGGATTTCAACAATCTATGCAGTGGCTGGTAAGAAGAAGGAGAAGGTTACCGATCTTCACGCCGGTGATATAGGATGTACCGTAAAGCTTCGTGCAGCAAAGACAAATGTAACTCTCTGTACTCCTGGAACGGACATCGCTTACGAAAACATCAAGTTCCCTCACTACAAGTACCGTTGTGCTGTAAAGGCTAAGGACGCTAAGGATGAGGAGAAGGTAAGTGACGCAATGGCAAAGATCGCAGCCGAGGATCCGACTTATGTTATCGAGTACCACAAGGAAATGAAGCAGACCATCCTCAAGGCACAGGGTGAGCAGCATGTGAACATCCTCAAGTGGAGACTCCAGAACGAGAATAAGCTTGAAATCGAGTTCTCCGCTCCTAAGATCTCTTACCGTGAGACCATCACTAAAGTCGCTTGTGCAGACTATCGTCACAAGAAACAGTCTGGTGGAGCAGGTCAGTTCGGTGAAGTGCACATCCTCATAGCTCCTTATCAGGAAGGAGTCGATCCAGGTAACCGCTTCAAGGTTGACGGCAAGGAAGTTGTCCTCAATATCAAGGGCAAGGAAGAATTCGACCTTCCATGGGGTGGTAAGCTCGAGTATTATAACTGTATCGTAGGTGGTGCCATCGACGCACGTTTCATGCCTGCGATCCTCAAGGGTATCAATGAAAAGATGAGTGAAGGTCCTCTTACAGGTTCACTTGCACGTGATATCCGTGTATATGTCTACGATGGTAAGATGCATCCGGTTGACTCAAATGAAATCTCATTCGTTCTCGCAGCCCGCAATGCATTCAAGGAAGCATTCCGTATCGCAGGACCGAAGATCATGGAGCCTATATATAATGTAGAGGTTCTTACTCCGACAGAGTACATGGGTGCATGTATGTCAGATCTTCAGAACCGTCGTGCCCTTATCGAAGGAATGGGAACAGAGAAGGGCTTTGACACAATCAAGGCACGTGTTCCACTTGCTGAGCTTTACCGCTACTCTACAACTCTCAGCTCACTTTCTTCAGGAAGTGCAACCTTCAAGATGGAATTCGCCGACTATCAGCCTGTACCGGGTGATGTTCAGGAAAAGCTCCTGAAGGCATATCTTGAGGAAGAGAAGGAAGACTAAAAAAGGACCCCTTATATTAAAAGAACCCCGAAGGTTTATGCAGACTTTCGGGGTTTGCTGTAAATAAAGAAACTTAAACTAAACTGAGATGTTAAGAAAATTCCGGATTATTCTTGCAGCAGCATTCTTTACCGGTGTGACCCTTCTGTTCCTGGATTTTACCGGGGCCCTGCATTCCTGGTTGGGATGGATGGCAAAGGTACAGTTGCTGCCGGCCATCCTGGCAGTGAATGTTGTGACTGTAGCCGTCCTTCTGCTGCTGACCTTGCTGTTCGGCAGGATTTACTGTTCTGTAATATGCCCGTTAGGAATAATGCAGGATGTGGTATCCTGGATTCATGGCAGGACAAAAAAGAAGAACAGATACCGTTTCACATATTCTCCGGCCAAGAAGTGGCTGAGATATACTCTTCTTGTTCTTTTTGTTGTCGCCTTGTTTGCAGGGGCTCATTCCATTGCTGTTCTGATAGCTCCATACAGTGCTTATGGCCGTATTGCCGCCAATCTTCTTGCACCTGTCTATCGGCTGGGCAACAATTTCTTTGCATGGATAGCGGAAAGAGCCGGAAGCTATGCCTTCTACAGTGTCGAGGTCTGGATAAAGTCTTTCACTACTTTCATTATTGCCGTAGTCACATTTGTCATCATAGCGGTACTTGCCTGGAAGAACGGAAGGACATGGTGCAATACCATATGTCCTGTCGGAACATTTTTAGGTTTTTTCTCAAGATACAGTCTTTTTGCACCGGTCATAGATAAGGCAAAATGCACTTCATGCGGGCTTTGCAGCCGTCAATGCAAGGCTTCCTGCATCAATCCGAAGGAACATGAAATCGATTACAGCCGTTGTGTTGTGTGCATGGATTGTCTGGAATCGTGCAGGGAGGGTGCGATACATTATGCATTCAGAAGAAAAAGGGAAGAGAAGGCTTCCGATACTGGCCGGGCAGTTTCAAATGATGGACGCAGGGCATTCCTGACTTCCGCTGTGATTGCAGGTGCATCCACTGCCCTTAAGGCTCAGGAAATGAAGGTGGACGGTGGCCTGGCGGAGATTGCCAGGGCGGAAAAACCTCAAAGAAGTGCCCCTATAGTGCCGGCAGGATCTATAAGCCTGAAAAACTTCAACGATCATTGCACGTCATGTCAGTTATGTGTGAGTGCGTGTCCGAACAATGTTCTAAGACCGTCTTCTTCTCTGATGACATTGATGCAGCCGGAAATGTCTTATGAACGAGGTTACTGCAGGCCGGAGTGTACAAGATGCTCCGAAGTCTGCCCTGCAGGAGCCATTCGTCCGATATCAAAGGAAGAAAAATCCTCTGTCCAGATAGGTCACGCCGTGATCGACCTGAATCTATGTGTAGTCAATACTGATGAAGTAAGTTGCGGCAACTGTTCAAGACATTGTCCTTCAGGAGCCATATCTATGGTCAGAAGAAATCCGGATCAGGAAGCGACGCTAATGATTCCGGTGGTGGACGAAGAAAAGTGCATAGGTTGCGGAGCCTGTGAAAACTTATGTCCAGCCAGACCGTTTACCGCCATTCATGTAGAAGGACACGAAATCCATAAAGAGATATGAAACAGAACAAGATAGATAGAAGAGAGTTCCTCCGCACCTCGGCAAGAGCTGGTCTTGTCATGGGAGGATTGGGGATCCTTGCCGGATGTAGGAACAAGACGGCACAAGCACCTGTTTCCTCTGCCGGAAAAGGAGAAATGACATACAGGACCAGCCCCGGTTCCGGAGACAAGGTCAGTATTCTCGGATATGGGTGCATGAGATGGCCGATGATAAAGAACGATGATGGCCAGGATGTGGTAGACCAGGAGACGACCAACCGTCTTGTCGATTATGCCATTGAGCATGGTGTAAACTATTTTGATACGGCTCCGGTATATCTTCAGGGGCAGAGTGAAACTGCTACGGGAACGGCATTGAAACGTCATCCGCGAAACAGTTACTTCATCGCCACAAAACTTTCGAATTTCAGCAATCACAGCAGGGAGAATTCGATAGCGATGTACCGCAAGTCATTCGAGAACCTTCAGACGGACTATATCGATTACTATCTTCTGCACAACATCAGCGGAATGGCAGCTTTCAAACGGAGATTTGTGGATAACGGGGTACTGGATTTTCTTCTGGAGGAAAGAAAAGCCGGAAGGATCAGAAATCTTGGATTCTCTTTCCACGGAAATGCAGAGGGATGGGATGAACTGATGCAGACCCACGACCTATATCATTGGGACTTTGTCCAGATCCAGCTTAATTATGTTGACTGGAAGCATGCTTCAGCCAGAGCCACCAACGCTGAGTATCTCCAGCAGGAACTCGATAAAAGAGGAATACCATCAATAATAATGGAGCCTCTTCTGGGCGGAAGGCTTGCAAAGGTGCCTCAACACATTTCCGACAGGCTCAAAGAGAGAAATCCTCAGGGAAGTGTCGCATCCTGGGCCTTTCGTTTCGCCGGTACACCGAAGGGTGTTCTGTGCGTATTGAGCGGTATGACCTATATGGAGCATCTCCAGGACAACGTCGGGACCTATTCTCCTCTTGTGCCTCTCAACGAAGATGAACTTGCTTTTCTTGAGGAGACAGCGGAACTGATCAGGAAGTACCCGACAATCCCATGCAATGACTGCAAATACTGCATGCCATGTCCGTACGGAATAGATATTCCAGCCATCCTTCTTCATTACAACAAATGCGTAAATGCCGGAGAAGTGGCAGCCAAGACCACAGATGAAGGCTACCGGAAGGCCCGCAGGGCATATCTTGTCAGCTATGACCGAGCTGTGCCCAAGCTCAGACAGGCAGACCGTTGCATCAGTTGCGGCATCTGCACGGGACACTGTCCGCAGAACATCGACATTCCTAAGGAGATCCGCAAGATTGACATGTATATTGAAAATTTAAGAAAGGAAACATTATAAAGATGGAAAAAACTCTTGTCAGAAAGATAAAGGAGGGAGACAGCAGGAGTTTCAGGCTTCTATACGACAAGTATGTGTCCGATCTGTATACATTTATATATAGGTATATAAAATCTGCAGACATTACGGATGAAATAGTACAGGATACATTCATCCGTTTCTGGATGTACAGAGCCAGACTGGATGAGAACAGGTCGGTGAAATCCTATCTGTTCACAATTTCATACCGTCAGATGCTGAAAGAAATGAAACGACAGATGAAGAACCCTCTGATGAGGGACTATGTTGAATTTTCGGAATCCCTGTCTATAGACCATAGGCAGGCATATGATTATGATATCTATGTAAAGACAATCGAGATCGCCAAGGAGAGCCTTTCTCCCAGACAGAGAGAAATCTGGCAGATGAGTCGTGAGGACGGACTTTCTTCGATGGAAATAGCGGAGATGTTGTCGATAAAGGAACAGGTGGTCCGCAATCAGTTGTCGGCAGCTCAGAGGAAGATCAAGGAATACCTCATGAAATATTTATAAAAAGATATGTTACAAAACCCTTAGTTGAAGATAATATATATAACTATGAATACACTTTTGGAAAAATATAGGACGGGAAAGATTTCTGTAGAAGAATTTGATGATCTTTCCGGCAAGATCAATACAGTCTCTGACGACGATCTGAGGGTGGCTATCGGACAGGATTGGGAAGACTTTGCTTCCTCTTCATCTTTGAGCAAGGAAAAGATGGACTTTCTGTATCCGATAAAGGAAAGAAAGACCAAGAGACATTATGCAATGTTGATCAGCGGGATTGCTGCATCAGTCCTGCTTTGTCTATGTGTCGGTCTCGGTCTTCTTCTGTATGACATAAATGCTGAGGTGGATTCACTTGCTGCCAATGCTGTGACATTTTCTGCCGGAACCGAAGGATCGTCTACAGTAACCCTTCCAGATGGTTCTATCGTGAGGCTGAACGCCAGGTCTTCGATAACCTATAATTCGGATTTCGGAATCAAGGACAGAAGGGTGAAGATAGAGGGCGAAGGTTTTTTTGATGTGGCGAAGGAGAAGGATAAAGCCTTTATTGTCAATGCTCCGGGAATGGAAATCACAGTTCACGGTACCAGATTCAATGTCTACGCTTATCCCGAACGGGACTTTGCAGAAATGTCTCTTATTGAAGGAAGCGTAAGCCTGCGTTCCGGAGAATCCTCTGTTCTGGTTGCTCCCAATGAAAAGGTCTGCATAGACAGATGCACAGGCCGTATGAATCTGATGCAGACGGATAATGATGTAGAGACAGCATGGCTCAAGAAGACTCTGGTTTTCATGCATGAGCCGTTATATAAGGTGATAGACATCCTTGAAAGACGTTTTGGAGTAGACATAGAATGCAGCGACGGAATAAGTCTTTCCGACATCTATACAGGAACTTTCAAGGACAGGAGCATAAAGGACATACTTGAAGTGCTCAAGATTCACTATGGATTTGTGTATGAGATAGAAGACAGCAAGATAACCATAAGGAACTAATAACACAAAAAACTGATAAAGATGAAAAGACAAAGTGTTTCAGTACGTTCTTTAGTGCTGGCATTATTCTTTGCCCTGATTCTTGCCGGGGGAGGTCACTCGGCATATGCACAGCAGGGCAAGGTCAGTGTCAATATAAAGAACGGTTCTCTCAAGGAATTCTTCAATGCCATTGAAGAACAGACGGACTACAATTTCTCTTACAGGGACTCCGAACTGGAAGGTAAGCCGTCAGTGACTGTAAAGGCAGAAGATGCAGAGCTTTCAGTATTGCTTTCTGCCGAATTGGCAAAAGCAGGTCTGCAGTACACTTTCATGAATGACAAGATTGTCATCACCCCGAAGCGTCAGACTCCTCAGGACGGAACTCCTGTGCGGATCAGCGGAAGACTGATTGACAGTAACGGGGAACCGGTAATCGGTGCATCTGCATTGATCCAGGGCACAACCACCGGTGTTGTAGCTGATGCAGAAGGACGTTTTTCGATTGAAGCTGACAAGGGTGACGTCATAGTGTTCTCATCACTTGGGTACACTTCCTATGAATATAAGGTAGGAGGAAGGGTCAGCAATCTCGAAATCATTCTTGATGAGGATTATGAAATGCTTAATGAAGCGGTTGCAGTGGGTTATGGTACGACCCTCAGAAAGAACCTGACCACTTCTGTGGCAACCATTAAGACCGACAAGATTTCAAAGGCTGCTACCAGCAACATGTCTCAGCTTCTCATGGGTAAGGCGGCAGGTCTCAGGGCAAACATCAGCAGTACCCAGCCAGGTGGAAATGTAGACATCTCCATCCGAGGAGGAGGAACGCCTATCTATATCGTGGACGGAATCATGATGCCGTCGGGATCACTGGAAGTAGGACGTGGTTCCATCGAGGCTCCGAACTCAATCAACAGAGCCGGACTTGCCGGCCTCAACCCGGGTGACATCGAGTCCATCGAGGTGCTTAAGGATGCCTCTGCAGCCATCTATGGTATCAATGCAGCCAATGGTGTAATCCTCATCACCACAAAAAAGGGACATGAGGGAACCCCAAGGGTGACACTGGAGTCAAGCTACTCATTTGTAAGGAATTACAAATACCTTGAGCCTCTTACTTCATACGAATACATGAACTTTGCCAACATATTCAGCAAGGAAAGTTACCTTCTGAACCACGAGATGGCACCATACGGAATAAACGAGTACGACGGAGGATGGTCGCCGGTATTCTATCCCGACCAGATCGCATCCGCTACAAACACCAACTGGCTTGATTATATCCTTCGTCCGGGACATATCAACAACCAGTCCCTCTCCATCACGGGAGGTTCCAAGTATGTGAAATATTATATCGGCGGAAACTTCTATGACCAGTCGGGAACGGTGATCAACTCTGGAATGAGGAGATATACCCTCAGGTCCAACCTCTCGGCACAGATATTCCCTTTCATGAAGGTCACAACCGTCCTCAACATCAACTCCAACGACTTCGTCAATTCCAATGCTGACGGTGGTGGAGCCGGTGGTGTGGGTAAGGATGCCCTTCAGTCTGCCCTCATGTTCCCTCCTAACTATTCTGTATATGATGCAGAAGGAAAGTACATGAGATACAGGTCTACTGCCAATCCGGCGGAGATGGCTCTTTTCAATGACAATACCAGATCTTCAGGATGGTACACCAATATCACAGCCGACATCAATCTCTACAAGGACATTCTTACTCTCAGAGGAGTCTATGGTCTTAACCGTGAGACAGCAAAACGTTCTCTTTACATTCCTACCACAATGCTCTGGTATGAGGTTGCGGGCGTTTCCAGAGGACATATCGGAAATGTTTCCCGTGACGACCAGACAATCGAAGGCATGCTCATGTATAAGCAGAGCTTTGCCGACATCGTGAATATCGATGCAGTGATCGGTATGGGAGTATATAACCAGGATGGAGAAGGTCTTGAAGTCGACTATAAGAATGCGAATGACAACATCGGCCCGGACAATATCGCTGCGGCAGAAGGACCTTTCACTCCGACATCTTCAAGATGGGCAAACGAGAAGAGGTCTCAGTTCGGACGTATCGCAATCGATATTCTTGACAGATATGTCATTTCCGGAACAGTACGTCGTGACGGAACCGACAAGTTCTTCCCGGGAAAGAAATATGCATGGTTCCCATCTGTTTCTGGAGCTTGGAAAATTTCCAACGAGCCTTTCATGAAGAACCTCAAATGGATCAACCTTCTTAAGCTCCGTGCCAGCTACGGTGTGACCGGAAGGGATAATCTTGGTACAAGTCTCTATGGACTATATTCCATGGCTCCAAGCTACGTGAAGTTCGACAACAACTCAGTAAACTATATCCCTTACATCAAGTCAGGTGCCGACTATCCTGATGTCACATGGGAAAAGACCATAATGAAGAACATCGGTCTGGACTTCCATCTTTTCAATGACAGGGTATGGGGTAGCATCGATGTCTTCAGAAACGACGTTACGGATCTTCTCGGACAGGCCCCAGGTGAGGCTCTGAGCATGGTCGGAACCCGTCCTGTCAACTATGGACACTATTTCAGGTCCGGTTGGGATGCCTCATTGAATACAGTCAATGTGAAGAATGCCGGCGGATTCTCATGGTCATCGATCCTCACCCTCACACATTACAACATGTATTGGGTAGAAAGAACAGAGAACTATGACTATCAGGACTATCAGATAAGGGAGAACGAACCGATGAATGCCAATTATTACTATCATGTCACTGGCATCATCAATGCAGACAGGTCCAATATGCCGGACTCACAGCTCAGTCTCGGTGCAAACTCCCAGACCCCTGGATATCCTATAATCGAGGACAGAAACGAGGACGGAATCATCGGAATCGAAGACGTCTATATGGACGATACACTTCCTAAGATAAGCATAGGATTCGGTAACACCTTCACCTATAAGAACTTCGACCTGGACATCTTCCTTTACGGCCAGTTCGGTTCGACAAGGTACAATTACGCCCTCTCATGGGCAAATGCCGGATCTCTTTCATATAGCCCTCCTCAGAACTCCAACCAGTTCGCCTACAAGATCTGGAACTCCCAGACCAATCCTGAGGGAACTCTGGCCGGTATCGCAACCATGAAGAGTGACGCTCTTCCTGGAAATGCCGGATGGGACCTTGGAAGGCAGGATGCATCATTCGTACGTGTCAGGAACATAACTCTCGGATATAACCTCAGCGGAAAATATCTCGGAAAGGTACTTTCGCAGAGAATCGACGGAATCAGGATCTACTTTGACGTACAGAATCCGTTCACATTCACGACATTCTCAGGAGTCGACCCTGAAATCTACATCGGAAACAGTTCTTCGCCAGCCGGTTATCCTATGACGAGAAGCTATTCCATCGGAGCTAAGTTTAATTTCAAATAGAACGTACAATGAAAAAGTCATTATATGCAGCAATCATGTCCATTGTGCTTGTTCTTGGCAGCGGTTGCGAAAAGAATTTCGATCCTAAGATATACGGCACTCTGACCGACCAGAACTATCCTGTTTCTGAGGCCGACTTCGTGTCATTGATGATGTCATGTTATGTACCTTACATAAACACTTGGACATATTCCCTCTTTGCTTCAAGCGGAAACCAGCATCCTTGGTATATTCCTGCAGGTGGAGTGCTCAAGATGTTTGACACCACATCGGATGTCGAGGCTCCATGGGTCAGCGGTGTATGGGCAAATAATTACAAGCTTTATTCTGAGGCTAATTTCAACAACACCGTATATGCCAGCCGAGGAACCTTGGATGACACCCAGCCTAATCATTATCCGAAGACCCGTGAAGTAACCCGTTTCACTGATGTGATCGGTACGATCCAGAGGGCAGAGGCAACTTCGATTTCAGAACAGAAGAAGACTGAAATACTTGCAGAGGCGAGACTTTGCCGCGGTCTTCATATGTATAATCTTCTCCATGTCTACGGACCGGTTCCTGTAATCGTCAATCCTGATGACGTGGCCAATACAGAGGCTCTCAACAATGCAGTCCGTCCGTCACTTGACGACATGACACAGTGGATTTACGATGACTTCCTCTTTGCCGCTCAGAACGTACCTGTAAGCCATGCGGAGAAGAGCCGTTTTACCCGCGATTTTGCGAGGGTCATGCTCATGAGGCATTGTCTCAACGAAGGTTATCACAAGGAGGGCTGGTATCAGGTCGCGCTTGACATGTATGCCGAGCTCAATACTGGTAAGTACAGACTCTTCACCCAGGGAGAAAATCCGTATAAGGAGATGTTCCGTGAGGTCAATGACTTCAACTGTGAAATCATTGCGGCAATCAGTTGTGACCCATCCTCGACAGGAAATCTGAAGGAAGGAAGCATGAATCCTTTTGCAATGCTTGCAATGCCTAACAACTGTGCAAAGAAGGACGACCTTGGAAATCCTACACCGTTTGCAGTTGCCGGAGCCGGATGGGGAATGACCTTCAATATCGCTCCTAAGTTCTACGACACATTCGAGGAGAAGGACCTGCGCAAGGAAAGCATCATCACCTCTTACTATACTGTAAACGGAGAATGGTGGGGCCCTGCTGAAATCGGCAGGAAATCAGAATGGGACGGATATGTTCCTTATAAATATCCTGCAGAGACAGCTACTGCTCCTTGCTTCGGAAACGATTTCCCTCTTGCCCGTTGGGCTGATGTGCTTCTGATGTTTGCAGAGGCTGAAGTACGCAAGACCGGTGCTGCTCCTTCCCAGGAGGCTCTGAATGCTGTAAATGAGGTCAGAAAGAGAGCGGGTCTTGGCAATCTGCCTACATCCTGCACTGTTTCCGCAGAAGCATTCCTCGATGCCCTTCTTATGGAAAGAGGTCATGAACTTTGGTTTGAGGGTCTGAGAAAGATAGACCTTATCCGATTCAACAAGTTTGCTCAGCGTAATGCCGTTTCAAAGGGCAAGCTTCCTACCCATCAGTATATTCCTATTCCGAATTATGCCGTTGACGAGGCTCTGGAAAAGGGAAAGGAACTGGCTCAGACATTCTCACGTGAAGGCTGGGAAGAAGATCTGGCCAAGGCTTCTAAATAATCAAAGAAAGGAGGAAACAGAATGAAGAGAATATTCATATATATGATGATGGCCATCGGTGCGGCAGCAGCCGTGTCATGTGCCGAAGAGGTTGACAAGAATGTGGAATGGCCGGAATGGGCATCCAGGCCGATTCTTACAGACCTGAGTGTCTCGGCAACAGACGGATCAAAGGCGATTGTGGCCGGAGAGACCGTAAGGTTTACAGCAAAGGTAAAGGATGAGTTCAATGAACTGTCAAAATACACCCTGCAGGTAAAATATGCTGATAATGTAGTGTTCAGCATGGAAGAGCCTGTTTCCGGAAGCGAAGCTGAACTGGACGTTGAATTTGTAATGCCGTTTGCTGCCTATCTTTCAGATGGAGAGTTCTATCCTGAAATTTCACTTTCAGTAACCAATGTGGTAAACGGAAGTGCCACTTTGAGAGTGTCAAAGGAAAACAATGTGGCATTGAGTCGTCCTTCGATTCCTGAAAAGCTTTATATAGTTGACAATGCCGGTGTAGTGGTTGAGCTTATCAAGGATAATCAGAGCTTTATCTATAGAACGGCAGAAGGCAGTGACCTTTCGAAGATCGGCACATCCTTCCATATCGCAGCCAAGGTAAACGGAAAATCTCCTGATTATTCTGATTTTGTCTGGGGAGAAAGCGATGGAAAGATATCTGTTCTTTCAGAGAGCGGCACAGCCATCAAGACTCCTGACTCTTCCGGAAAGGGATTCAAGTATCTTGGTTTTGACATCTATAGCTTCAAGATTGATAAGCTTGTCAATCATGTGGTTACATTTGACAGAAACAACGAGGCTTCTCAGGATCAGGGTGGCATCACCTATCTTGCAAAAGAAAGGGTCAAACTGATAAAGGATTGTGAGATTGTATTCGAAGGCTTCGGTGACCTCAAGTCCATGCTCCAGCCTGACAGATTCGAAATCCTCAGCGAAAAATCAGCAAAATTCCTTGGCCACACAGCAACCTGGAGCATTTATTATGACACAGCTGACAACTGGCTTATCGTGAACTATGCCGACTTCCATGCTCCGGATCAGATCTGGGTTACGGGTGCGAAGGCATGCTTCCCTCTTGGAAACAACGAAAGCACAAGTGAGTTGAAGTACCTTGCGGGTGATGGAAAGCATAGGGTTGCAACCCTGTCTACAATAAAGGATGACAACGGAAACGAAAGAATCCTTGTATATTTGAAAGACGGTTTCGTAATTCAGCTGTTTACTCGAGTAAAATGGGCTGCTGAAGTAGCGTTGAACTCTCTTACACAGGACTTTGGTGTCATTGTCGATGGCAAATTCATCAATCCTGGTCAGAGTTTTACCCCTGGAGTATATGAGCTTGTCTTGACAGAGACAAAGGCTGATGATGCTGATGGCATAGGAGCCGTAATGGATGTTTCACTTATTCCTTATGAATTGAAATGATGAAGTTCCTGAAATATATACTTCCGGTTTTTGCTGTCCTGCTTTTATCATGTGAGAAGGCAGGGCAGGATGAGGGTGGAGGAAACAAATACCCTCAAAGTACCATTCCGGCACCGGAAGAATTCATTATCCTGTCCTGGTCCGACATCATAGATGCAAATGCGAAATGGAAACTGGAGCTTCTGAAGGAGGCAGGATTCAATGCCTATCTGGGATGGTTCGACAGCTTTGCTGAAGTGGATGCCCTTCTTACTGCAGCAGACGAGCAGGATATGCATATCATCACAAGCTGTACAGAACTGGATGCCGACCCGAAGAATGTGATTCCAGCAATGACTGCACATCCTTCATTCTATGGCTTTCATATCGAAGACGAGCCTGAAGTGTCTGAATTCGAATGGCTTGCAAACAAGATAGAGGTGATCCGTAAATACGACAAGGACCATCCTTGCTATGTTAATGTGTATCCTAACTGGGCATGGGGAGGAGAAGATGCCTATCTTCCTAAGCTGAGGTCTTTCCTCAAGACCGTTCCTGTATCTTTCCTGTCTTTTGACAATTATCCGATAAAGAGGATCGCGGGTTCAACACAGGTGAGACCGGACTGGTATCACAATCTGGAAGACATCAGGACAGCTGCAAGGGAAAAGAAGATGAATTTCTGGGCCTTCGCCCTGGCTCTCTCCCATTCGACCAACGAGGCGACCTATCCGGTCCCTACAATAGGAGAACTGAGGCTTCAGCAGTTCAGCAACCTTGTTTATGGTGCGGTAGCCTTTCAGTACTTTACAACATGGGGTATCATTCAGAACCACGGTACAACTCCTGTATACAAGGATGTTGCACTTGTCAATGCCGAACTGAAACAGCTTGAAAAGATATTCCTTGGTGCAGAAATCATGAATGTATGGCACACAGGAGCTGTAATACCGACCGGAACCCAGAAGCTGAATGCTCTTCCTAAGGGAATAAAGAGCGTGAAGACTTCAGATGAAGGAGCGGTGGTTTCCTTCTTCTACAATAACGGAAAGAAATATATAGCTTTTGTCAACAAGAGCTGTCAGGGAGGAATGGATCTGATGATAGACTTCGAAAGCGATCAGGCACGTGAGGTGGCTAAGGACGGAACTGAAGGAGAAGTTGCCGACTCTTATCGCGTTCCTGCCGGAGACATAAAGATATTCACTTGGGAGTAGCCTATGAAAAGAGTTTTCCTATTGTTTGCAGCCAGTATGTTGCTGCTTTCTGCCTGCTCCTCCAAGGTTGAGGAAGGGACGATACCGATCCTTTCGTGGGCAGGAATTCCTGCGGACAAGTCCGATGTTGTGTTTCCTTTGATGAAGGAATGTGGACTTGACCTGCATCTGGGGCTTTACAAGTCTCTGGAAGAGGCCTTGACTGCTTTGGATGCCGGTCAGAAGGCGGGTCTGGGTGTTATCCCGGGTTTTCCTGAAATCAAGGATTCGACCGAATATGCAGTGAAGGCAATCATGAACCATCCGGCTCTTTATGCCTATCACCTTAAGGACGAACCGGAGACATGGGATGTCCAATGGCTTAAAGATCTGAATCATAAGGTACGTTCAATCGACCCGGATCATCCGTGCTACATCAATCTCTATCCTAACTGGGCATGGAATGAGGAAAAATATGTCGAACATATCGAATTATATGCAGACCAGATAGATACTGAATTTTATTCCTTCGACCAGTATCCGGTGACGGAAAAGGATGGACAGATTCATGTCCGTCCTACATGGTACAGGAATCTGGAGGAATTTTCTGCAATGGCAGAGAAATACAACAAGCCATTCTGGGCCTTTGCAATGGCGATGTCCCATCATCTGGGAGCACCGTCACCTCCTGCTTTCTATCCTGTTCCGACTCTCGGGCATCTGCGTCTTCAGGTGTTCAGCGATCTGCTTTACGGAGCCCAGCTCATCCAGTATTTCACGGCCAAGGGTATGTACGATGTCAAGACCCTTGAGAAGAGTGCGGAATTTGAGATTTTCCGTAAGATGAATTCTGAGATCAAGGCTTACTCTCCTGTCTTTTATGGATGTAAGGTCAGAGGAGTATGGCATACAGGAGATGTGATACCGTCCCACACCGAAAGATTGAGGGCAATGCCTCATGAAAAGGTTGTATCGCTATCATTAAGCGGTCAGGGTGCAGTGGTATCCCTGATAGAAAAGGGAGACAATGAGTACCTGGCTGTCCAGAACAGGGATTGCGTCAACGAAGCTGTTCTTGAAATATCCTTCAAAGGAAGAGTAAGACGGTTTACTGTTGATGGCCTTGCCGGATTCGATGGCAGTCCGCTTGTTCTTGAACCGGGAAACATTGCGATATTCAAATTATAAAACCATATAAAACAACACTACTATGCGTTACTTAAAATCATTTATTCTTTTTGCGGCAGCAATCTTTGCAGCATCATGTGCAGAAGATCCGATTGAACAGCCCGAGCCACCTAAGGAACCGGAGGCTCCGGTAATCGTGTCGGCACAGCTC
This sequence comes from Bacteroidales bacterium, assembly GCA_017625725.1. GTDB lineage: Bacteria > Bacteroidota > Bacteroidia > Bacteroidales > UBA932 > Cryptobacteroides. The sequence continues at coordinate 28,560 of JAGAKH010000128.1, forward strand.
AAAGGAGTAGCCGGAGAGGCCGAAATAATTGTCGGCAAATCGGTGAAATTCACAGCCGAAATTACTGTGAAAAACAGCGAACTTGAGGGTTATACTCTGGAAATAAAGAAGGATGGTGCTGTCATCGCTTCCGCTTCCGGTGATCTTGGCGGAACAGAGGCTAAGATCGAGCAGGAACTCGAACTCAATATTTCAGCTGCAGCTCTCACTCAGCCATTCTATCCTGAAGTGACAATCAAGGTTACAAACAAGGATGAGATGTTTACAGAGAAGACTCTTGATGAGGCAGACAATGTAAAGATCACCACAATGGAGCTTCTTGATGCTCTCTGGCTTGTGGATAACCTTAATTTCGCATATCAGATGTCTGCTACTGACCAGAAAGGAAAATATCGCACGACAGCAGATCTTTCTGTGATCGGAACATCTTTCCAGATCGTCTCTAAGGTTACCGAAGACGGTGCAGTGGATCCTTCAGGAGAAAATTACGGAACATTCGATACTCCTGATGCCGGTGAACACGGACTCTATTGGATCGGTTACGACATCTTCTCTGGAGAGATGAGCAAGTGTACCAACCAAACGTTTGTATTAGATTACACTATGATGGCTCCAGCTTCGTCACACAAGGTATTCTGGTGCCAAGTTCTTGAGCAGGACTGCCGCGTGGTGTTCCTGAACTATCCTGACGGAATGAAGCTTCAGTCTGACCGTTGGTCTGACATTGAAGGAAACTCAGCAAGATATTGCGGTCACTCCGGAACAGAATTCGAGGTGTTCTACCTCCCTGCTACAAATTGGCTTGTTCTTAAGGAGCAGTATGACAACAGACCTGTAGTATGGGTTACCGGTGAGGGTGCAGCCCTTCCTATGGAGCCTGTAAGCGATGATTATCTGCTGAACTGGTTCCATGATGTGAACTTTGCAGCAGCTTACACTACAGCATCTCTCATGCAGAGAAGCGAAAACAGATGGGAAGTTCTTCTTTATTTTAAGAGCAATTTCGGAATCAAGCTCTATGACTATTTCTCTTGGAACAACGAGCTTGAATGGAAGAGTGCAACTCCTGAAACCATCGTGATTTCAGAAATCAAGGCAGATCCTGAGACAGGAAAGATCGAAGGAAACTACGGAAATGCAGGTCCTTCATTCACAGAAGGATACTACATGCTCAGCTACAACACTCTTACAACAGAAGTATCTCTTGAACCTTACACAGGCCAGCTTCTTCCAGGAGTCGTTACAGGAAACGGAGATCCTATCAAGCCGGAACCTGAACCAGATCAGCCAGGCCCAGACCAGCCGGATCCTGATGCAGCTCCGCTCTATCTTGTGGATGACAACAACAATGTATGGGAAATGTCTGTTCTCGAGGGAACTCATCTCCGTACGAACGAACTTACAGCCGGCATCGGAACAAGCTTCAGGTTTGCCGAGAAATACAAAGACGGAGCAATCGACGAGACCGGTAAGGTTTACGGACCGTTCGACCTCGATCCGGCATTTGCCGTATACGGCCAGAAGCCTCATCAGATAGGCTTTGACACAGCTTCCGAAAAGGTTATTTACAAGGAACTCATCGACAAGAACAAGCTTGGTACTACTGACGACGGAAGACTTGTAAGATGGGTTGTGACCCTTCCTTCAGATTGTGAAGTGGAATTCATCAACTTCGACAGACCGGTTTCAGAACTGGTAAATACAGTTGGTTTCGCAGACATCGATGATTCTGCAAAGAAAGCACGTTACATTGGTGTAAGCCAGAACTATGAGTTGTGGTATCGTCCTGATCTCCAGTGGCTTGACTTCTCCAACAACATTGCAGACGACAAGATGTTCTACATCGGTAAGAACTGTAGCTTCGCTCAGGAACCTTACATAGAATATCCATGTACAGAAGACCTTTCAAGAATGACCGGAAACACCCTGTCACTCTTCAAGATGTCAGCAGATGTCTTCAAGACAAATGTCTACCTTGCAGATGACTTCGGTTTCTATCTTTACAAGGATTATACATGGGCAACATGTGTGAATGCATGGACTTCTGCAACTCCGGATCTTCTTGTGAGCCATAATACCGAGTACACATTCGGAACACAGAATGTAGAGCAGCCTTTCACTCCTGGTATCTACACACTGGAGTACAACAGAAAGGATAACACCATCGGTCTTACTCTCGTAAAGGCTATGGGAGACCAGCCTCAGCCGGATCTTCCTCCTACAGCTCTCACCTTGACCGACAACAACGGCAAGTCATGGAACATGACCGTATTCAACGGCACACACTTCATTACCGAGGAAGGCTGCGGTGAGATCGGAACTTCTTTCACCATCAAGGGTGATAATGGAAAGGAATACGGCGAATTCCAGCTAGACGCTGCCTATGCAGTATACAACAATAAGCCTTGGAAGGTCGGTTTCGACATTGAAAGCGGCAAGGTGATCTACCGCGAAGGCATCTGGAAGAGCGGCCTTGGTGATCTGGGCGACGGAACCCTCGTACAGTGGGTACAGTGCCTCCCACAGGGTTGCGAGCTTTATTTCTTCGGATTCGAGAAACCAATCAAGGATTTTGTCAATACGGCACTTTTCGAGAACATCGACGAGGTTAACTGCTGTGCCCGTTATATCGGTGTCAGCGACAACTACGAGCTCCGTTACTGGATTGACAAGGGCTGGCTCAACTTCGGAAACTATATCTCATCGGCAAGCAACAAGCACACTATCATCGGAAAGAATGCCAGCTTCCCTCAGAGCCCTTACATCGAGTTCCCTATCGTCGAGACCGGTATCTACGCGGGTCAGAACGGCGAGGTCTGCAAGTCTCTTGCACTCTATCAGATTTCAGCCGACGAGTACCGTACCCACATCTATCTGGCCGACAATTTCGGAATGCATATCTACTC
>JAGAKH010000129.1 GCA_017625725.1 Bacteroidales bacterium
TTCACGACCGTTGATCACGATGTTACCTTTTCCAGGCACGACATAAACGCGAGCGACTGCTGATTTACGTCTTCCAAGGGCGTTTACTACTTTCATGCTCTGCTTAAATTTCGTTTAATGTAATTGTTCTAGGATTCTGTGCCTGATGCGGATGCTCGTTACCTGTGTAGAGGTAAAGATTGTTGATGAGCTTCGCACCAAGACGGTTCTTAGGAAGCATGCCTTTGACAGCCATCCTTAAGACTTCAGTAGGCTTCTTTGCGAAAACCTCCTTTGGAGTGGTGAAACGCTGTCCGCCAGGATAACCTGTGTGACGAACGTACACCTTCTCAGTCATCTTCTTACCAGTGAGTCTTACCTTGTCCGCGTTGAGAACGATGACATTGTCACCGCAGTCCATGTGCGGAGTGAAAGACGCCTTGTTCTTACCACGAAGAACGAGAGCAAGTCTGGCAGCAAGACGGCCGAGTACCAAGTCGGTAGCATCGATCACAACCCACTCTTTCTTGATATCACCTGCCTTGAGGGATACCGTTTTGTAGCTCTGTGTGTCCATCTTGTACGTTTAAATGGTTAATACTTAATTAATTCTGCGATCCCTATACCACATAGGGGGGTGCAAAGGTAGCAAGAATTTTCGGTTTGACAAAATTTTCCTGCATTTAGGCATGAAGTTCAGCGGTCAAGCTCAAAGACTTCCATGTCATGGATGCGTCCCGCATCTATGCGAAACCGCAGGGCCGTACGCACAAGATGAAAACCCTGGATGCCGGCGGCTCCCGGATTTATGACCAGCATGTCACGCTTTGGGTCACGTACTACCTTTAATATATGCGAATGTCCACAGACAAGGACATCGGGATGAAGTTCGTCAATAAGTTTCCGTGCACGGACATCATAGCGTCCGGGATAGCCTCCGATATGGATCATAAGTATCTTGAGACCCTCGCACTCAAAGAATCTGTGCATCGGATGAATGAATCTGAGTTCGTGGTTGTCGCAGTTGCCGGCAACGCCCATAAGAGGCTTGAATGCGGCCATCTCCTCGGCCAGAGCAAGACCGCCACCGAAGTCGCCGGCATGCCATATCTGGTCCACAGGCTCAAGGAAGGTGCGGAATTCAGGGCTGAAGACACCGTGGGTGTCGGATATGAGACCTATATATGACATTGCAGGCAAATCTTTTACAAAATTAACATTTAGTCTTTATATTTGTACCATTATTTATAGGCCCGGATATGGAAATCTTCTTCTCACGCGACATAGATGGCGGAATATGCCGCCTTGACCAGGACGAATCAGGACATTGCATCAAGGTACTCAGACACAGATGCATGGATGAGATTTCCATAATAGACGGCAGCGGAACCCTTCACCGGTGCAGGATAATATCAGACAGTCATAAGGGTGTGGAGGCCGAGATTCTTGAGTCGGTACCGGACTGGGGAGGTCATCCCTACAGGCTCCACATGGCCGTATGTCCGACAAAGAATAACGACCGCTACGAATGGTTTGCGGAAAAGGCATGCGAAATGGGGTTTGACGAACTGACTCCCGTAATCGGAGAACATTCCGAAAGAAAGGTCCTGAAGACGCAAAGAGTTGAAAAGATCCTCGTCAGTGCATCGAAACAGTCGCTGAAGGCAGCCGTGCCGGCTGTAAACGAGCCGGTAAGCGTAAAGGAATTCATCCGCCTGCATTCCGGGGAGAACGACCCTGAGACATTGAAGCTCATGGCCTATTGTTTCGAGGACGAAAAGGCTCCAAGAAGAAGCATCAAAGAGGTTCTCGAGGGCTTTGAAGGCAAAGACATCATCATAATGATAGGTCCGGAGGGAGATTTTTCAAGGCAGGAAGCAGAGGCGGCCCTTGAAGCCGGGTTCATCCCTGTCCACCTCGGACCGTCACGTCTACGTACGGAAACAGCGGCCGTGACCGCAGTCTCAGCCGTCTACTTCAGATATCTTTAATTGATTCTATTTCCTGATTATCTCGATGGAATAATCCAGACCTACCTTTATTATAGAGGAGGACTGTCCTGTCGCCCCCTTCTCCAAGGACGGGTCGACAATGTAATCCACCGAGTCCTTGATCTCCTGGGAAATCTCTGCAAACCTGGCCGGAGTCTTCTCTCCTGATACATTTGCAGACGTGGACACCAGAGGACGGCCCAGTCGCGACACCAACTGGGTGCAGAAATCCATCATAGGAATACGTATACCCACTGTTCCATCCTCTGCAACAGTATTGAAGGCAAGGCAGTTTCTCTGCTGCTGAGGCATCGCTCCGTCAACCGGAGCACCACCTGCAACTGCTCCCGGATAGATGATGGTCATCGGCTTGTCGTTGACCTCAACCAGCTGCACCGCCATTTCAGGAACCTCCTTTACATAGCGGCAGACCATATCCAGGTCAGAAGCCAGAAGCACGAGAGACTTGCTGTCCGACCTCCTCTTGATCTGATATATCCTTGCAACAGCTTCAGGATCAGTCGCATCACAACCTATACCCCACACTGTGTCTGTCGGATAAAGAATCACGCCTCCTCTTCGAAGGACTTCAAGAGCTTTCTGTATTTCCTCTATCATGGCTGAATGTATTTCTATTATAGGACAATCTTCGTGACCACAGGATAATGGTCAGAATATGGCTTACGGATGATTTCATGTGAAACCGCCTTATATCTGTCGGGATAGAGGACATAATCTATCCTCAAGACCGGCCATAGGAAAGCATAGGTCGCTCCAAAACCCTCACCGGCCTCAACAAAGGCATCTTCTCTGTTCCTTGTCATTCTATAATATGTGTAGGACATCGGATTATCATTGAAATCACCGCAGACAAACGATTCCACCGGGCAATATTCTATATCCCTGAAGACCTGGTCCACCTGCACAGGACGTCTGGTCATCGATCTCTTGACCTTGCTTCCCGTCTCCTCGAACACCCTTCCGTCGGCATTGAACAGGGCCCTTACCATTCCGGTAAATGAAATGTTATAGCTTTCGAAATGACAGTTGTAAACTCTGAACCGCCTTTCTCCTATGCGATGGTCGGTATAGATGGCAAGATTGGCACTTTCTTCAAAGCGGATCTTACCTTTTCCGGTCACAGGCAGTCTGCTCAAGGTCACATTCCCGAATGCCCCGTTACCGTCCGGAAATATATAATATTGGACATCATATCCCTTGAGTTTTTCTGACAGATATGCCTTTACCCTCTTCTTGTCATTGAGCCGGAACTCCTGAAGACAGATTATGTCAGCATCCTGACTCTTTATAAAGGCAAAAATCGAATCAGCACATTCGTTCATATCCTGAATGCCGGACTTCTTTCCATGAAGGGCGAAACGCCCTACATTATATGTAATGACCTTGACCGTATCCTTGCTTTCCTCTTTTTCAGCGACCTTTACACTTTCCTCCTTCTGCTGTGGCATCTGCACATACCTTCCTATGAAAAAAAGGGACGGCAAGAGAGCCAGAAGCGGAATCATAAAAGATTTTGATCTCCTTTTGACCGCCCATAGGAGGAATATGAGATTGATGAGTGAAAGGGGTATATAGAACAGACCGGCCAGAGAGATGAACCATAGCTTTGCCGGATTCACTACAACGGAAGCGTAAGACAGGATCAGAAGTCCTGCCATTACCGACATCACGAAACGGGAAGTCAATCCGAAAAACCAGTTCTTTGCCATGTCTTCTTCCAGTATCAGTCGAATCTACTGTAAAGAGTATGCCGCTTCTTCCAGAACATCATGAGGGCAAAGCCGAATATGAGTCCGCCAAGGTGGGCAAAATGTGCGATTCCGCCACCTGTACCGGTAACACCGGTCAGAAGTTCGATGGCAGCAAAGACAAGGACGAACCACTTCGCCTTCATCGATATCGGAGGGAAGATCAGGGTCATGACGGAATCCGGGTACAGCATTGCGTAGCCCATGAGAACACCGTAAATCGCTCCGGAAGCCCCAACAGTCGGGGTCATCTTGAGCATATGTATCGATGTCTGGGCAGCATAAGAGCCTTCTGCAGCCTCCGTAAGCCAGTGCTGCATCTGTATCCACTCGACACCCGTATGGACGGCAGCGGCACCAAGCCCTGTCACAAAATAGAACACCAGGAACTTCTTGCTTCCCCATACCCTTTCAAGTACACTTCCGAAAATATACAAAGTGTACATATTGAAAAGCAGATGCCAGAACCCTCCATGCATGAACATATGGGTCAACGGCTGCCACCAATGAAAGAATGGCGATGTGGGATAGAAGAGAGCAAATTTCTCCACCATGAACGACTCATTCAGACTGATCATGATCATGATAAGAGCATTGATGATGATTATGTTCTTCACAGCTGTCGGAACATTGCTCATGAATCCCCTGCGGCCTCCGCCGCTATTGTCATAGTAATAATAACCCATTTTATCAGAATTTCTTTTCTATCTCGTCAATTGTCACGATGCTGACTATCTTCCGTCCCGAACTTGTATATTCAGGATTTTCGCATGCGAACAATTGGTCAATCAATCTCTGTGCCTCTGAAGGATTTGACACCTTTTCAGCATTGGCTGCCCCAAGTCGGGAGAATTTTTCTGCCATATTGGCAGACATCATCTCTGCAAGGGCATTATGGTCCTCAGAGAGTATGAGCATAAGGTCATTTATCATTGTCTGAACCTTGCCTGCCTCAGCACTGTAACCTTCCGGAACACCATTCACGACTATTGTATCAATACCGAACGGAGATATGTCGAATCCAAGACTTTCCAGAAGCCGGGAGTGCTCTGCAAAAAGATACATGTTTTCAACTCCGACCTGAACGGTAACAGGAAACAATGCGTTCTGAGTCAGGTGCTCATTCTTCTGAAGAGCAAAAAGGAAGCGGTCATAAAGGATCCGTTCCATTGCCCTGGAAGCATTGATCACCATCATTCCGGACTTTGCCGGAGTCAGTATATATTTCCCCTGAAGAACGATGCATGACTTCATCGGAGCAAGCTTGTCCTCGAAAAGCTTGCCGTAATCATCACGCCTGTCCACAACTCCCTGCTGCCAGGAGCCATAGGACGACACCGGAGCAGAAGAACTTTCCGGAACGAATGTATTCACATACGGAGACTCCTCAGAAGGGAATCCGTCATTGTCAAAAGGATTGTATAGAGGATCCAGCACCGGCTGTGGCTCGCTCAGAGAACGGAATTCATCAAAATTACGGCTGAATGCCGGAATCTCGGGAACACCTTCCCTGTCGAAATCCAGCATATCACCGAAGGAGTTCTTTCCCAAAGCCTCCCTGATGCAGGCAAAGAGCGTCTGGAAGATGACGCTGTCGTCCTCAAACTTGATTTCTGTCTTGGTCGGATGAATATTGACATCGACCGAGCCTGGATCTATATCCAGATATATGAAATAAGGCGGGGTGTATCCCTCAGGAACCAGATTCTCATAGGCCTTCATGACAGCCTTGTGAAGATATGGGCTGCGGAAATACCTTCCGTTTACAAAAAGGAACTGGTTCGCAGCCATCTTCCTCGCCGATGCCGGCTTTCCTACATATCCGCTGATTCCCACGATGGAGGTTTCAGCCCGGACATCTACCACATCATTCACGACACCGGTTCCCAAAACATCCTGAATCCTGAATTTCAAAGATTTGGCTGGACGCAGGACATAGACGTCCTTTCCGTTATGAGTCAATGTGAAACCGATATCCGGACGGGTAAGGGCGATTCTTGTAAACTCGGAGACTATATGCTTGAATTCCACAGCATCAGACTTGAGGAACTTGCGTCTTGCCGGAACATTGTAGAAAAGGTTGCGTACTGAAAAATTGGAGCCACGGGGGGCCGCTGTTTCCTGAGTGGCAAGATGTCTTGAATCGGCAAACTCCACCTGACAGCCGACCTCGTCATCTTCCCTCCTGGTCTTGAGCGTCACTTCTGCTACTGCTGCTATGGACGCCAGAGCTTCCCCTCTGAATCCGAAAGTGAGGATGTTCTGAAGATCATCCGCTGTGTGAAGTTTGGACGTAGCATGCCTTTCAAAACACAGGACCGCCTGGTCCGGAGTCATGCCGCAACCGTTGTCGATCACCTGTACAAGAGTCCTGCCGGCGTCCTGGATAACGACCGTCACCTGGTCCGCCCCGGCATCGACAGAGTTTTCCATAAGCTCCTTCACTACGGATGCAGGTCTCTGCACGACCTCTCCCGCAGCAATCATATTCGCTATATTGCTAGGTAATATCCTGATATCCATATTTATTTCATAAGTGAATCCACCAGAAGAGGGAAGTACTTGTATACCAGATATATAACAGCAAACAAGAGCAGGGTCGTGATCATTCCTAGGATCTTCTGATTGCTGCTGATATCTTTGGTCTTCTGGTAATTTCCATCACGAAGACTGCCCTTTACGTGAGAGCCGGGAACATACTGTTTATCTTCCTTGGAGTGATCGCCGAACTTCTTCTTGCGGTCTTCCTTTTCAGGATCATAGAAACGTGGCTTGTAACTGAATTTTCTTATTTCCTGAGAGCCGAAGAAATTAAAACTGAATCCCATATCCTTATAGTTTATTGTATTGTTTCTTTTGTCATCCCTGCCACATCTGGCACTGCCCGCCTATCCAGCCCCGTCCGTCATGTCTGGCGACCTTCCCATCCGTCATGTCTGGCGACCGGAGGGAGTCGAGACATCTAAACAACAAATTTACGGTTTTTTATTTACATTTGCGGAAATAATTTTCATTATGGATATAAGGATAGGAAACGGTTATGACGTTCACGCTCTTGCTCCGGGACTTCCTTTGTGGCTCGGAGGTATTCAGATAGACAGTCCCATCGGCTGCATAGCCCACTCTGACGGCGATGTGGCCATTCATGCCCTTTGCGATGCCCTTCTTGGGGCACTGGCCTTGGGAGACATTGGAAAACATTTTCCGGACACCTACGAAGAGTTCGCCGGCATCGACAGCAAGATCCTGCTTTCGAGGGTCGTGGAGCTTATCCGCAAAGAGGGCTGGAAGGTGTCCAATGCCGACATCACAATTGCCATGCAGAAACCGAAGCTTGCACCGTATATTACAGCCATGCGTGAATGTATGGCTTCTGTGATGGGAGTGGATCCAGACCGCATATCGGTCAAGGCGACTACAACTGAAAAACTGGGATTCGTGGGACGTAGCGAAGGATGTGAAGTCTATGCTGTTGCCCTGCTCGTTAAAGAATAAAGACATGAGACATTTTGCTTTGACACTTGCAGTTCTGGCGGCAATCGCAGGATGCATCCAGACAGGAAATGACGGTTTCTCTAAAAAGGAGCTGGAACTTATCCGAGGCCCGCAGGACAGCATCATGCGTGTACTGACGGTAGAGGACAGCCTTGACAATGCAGTTCTGCGTTCAATCAGCAGCGACATGTCTGCATCTGCCCTTCTTTCCGAAGAATATGAGATTCTCTGCAAAAGAATGACAGCTACTGTGACTCATCCGTCTCAGGACGGAGTAGGCATCGCCGGGCCTCAGGTCGGCCTTAACCGCCGTATTGTTGCCGTTCAGAGGTTTGACAAGGCCGGTTTCCCTTTTGAAGTTTACCCAAACATCAGGATAGTCTGGGCTTCTGATTCCCTCTCATACGGATCTGAAGGATGCCTCTCGGTTCCCGGTCGTAGAGGAGAAGTCCTCAGGTCCAGAGAAATCATAATCGAATATGCCGACATGGAAGCCTTGAAAGACAGGCTTGAAGACAAGGAAGCAATCCCCGTGAAGCGTGACACTGTGAGCGGATTCACCGCTGTCATCTTCCAGCATGAAACCGACCATCTGGACGGAATCCTATACATCGACAGGCTTTAGGAGTCATCATTCATATTATCATCCGACATGACATATAATTCAGATAAATCCATGCAGATCATTGCCACAATGGTCTGCAGCTGTTTCGCATTCCTTCTGAGCTGCGGTTTCGAGTGCATGGCACAATCACAGGCAACCGGACAGACTCCTTCGAGGTCTGAATATTTTTCATGGATTAACAACACCAACGAAGGACCGGACCAGAAGCAGACCATGATCAATCTGGAGTTCTTCCGCTGGCTTCACGATGAGTACGGAATGTGCCTGGACATCTACGCCTTCGACGCCGGAACCATTGACGGAGCCAAGATCTACGGCAGCACCGATTCGCATATCTTCAAGGAAAAGTTTCCGGAGGGTTTCGGTCCGGTGAGCAGATTTGCCGGGCAGACCGGCACAAGGCTTGGTCTTTGGTGCGGCCCTGATGGTTTCGGAGAAACAGAAAAGGAGGCTCGTCAAAGGATGGAGATGATGACGTGCCTTGTGCGTGACGATAATTTTGCCTTGTTCAAGATGGATGCGGTCTGCGGCCAGCTCAGACCTGAAAAATATGGATATTTTGATGAGATGATGAGTACCATCCGTGCATATGACCCGGAATTCATCCTCCTCAACCACAGACTGGAACTCGGACAAGGAGCCAGACATTCTACGACCTGGCTGATGGAGGGAGCTGAGACATATATAGATGTCTGGATGACAAACAGTGTCACTGCACCCCACCACAGGGCGGAAGCCATCAGCAGGAAGATTCCGGACGGGATGACACGTCTGACAGAAGACCATGGAGTCTGCCTGTCCTCATGTCTGGACTTCTGGCAGGATGACCTGATTCTTCAGGCCTTCAACAGAAACCTCATACTTGCTCCGCAGATCTATGGAAACCCTTGGATTTTAAGAGATGATGAATTCGCTGACCTGGCCTTCATATTCAATCTCCACCGTGACTGGAGGGATATTCTTGTCAACGGAAGACGCCTTCCCGAGAGCTATGGACCGGAGGCGGCAGCAAGGGGCGACGGCAGGACGATGTTCCTGACACTGAGGAATCTGAGCTGGGAACCGGTGCATTATACCATAAGACTGGACGAAGAGATCGGTCTGAAGAAAGCCGGCAAAGTGAAGGCAAGACAGTATCATCCATATATAACAGATCTCGGTTCCCACCCGTACGGGACTTCTCTGGCAGTTGAAGTCCTCCCTTTCAGAACCGCACTCATAAAGGTGACGACAGAAAAGGAAAAGGATGCTGTCGCATTGAGCGGCATACCTTACAAAATCATAAAGGACAGGAATGTAGAGACTGCCGAAATCAGACTTGCCGGTGAACCCGGTGAAAGATATGTCATAAGGCTGGAGAAAGGGAAAGTCAACTGTCCTGAATTGAATGAAAGCCAGTTGAGGGCATTGAATTCCGGAAGGAAAGTGGAAGTGACGATCCCGGGAGAGAAGCTGAAATATCCTTGGTATAGAAAGATAGCCGACATGAAGGAAACAGACATACCGGAGGACATTTCAAGCATCTACTACGCATCTTGCTTTGCAGGAGACAGCAATCCTCTTGAAGTCAGGTCATTGCAAAGATCCGGAGAAACGACCATTCCTCAGGTACAGGCTGCAAGAGACGCCTTCTTCAACCAGCCTCAGTTCATTGGAAGGGAACTTTGGGACAGATATCTGTTCGACGATGACACGAACACAGCCTTTTCTCTTTCATGGAGATGGGGAGACATGAGGGTCAGGAAGGAAGACTCGCAGTTCATGCTTGACATGGGAAAGGCCATGTGTCTTGACAGTCTTACACTCCACTCTTTCGACGAGTATTCGATAACCCCGCTTAAGATGATGGAAGGTGTGGTCGCATATGTGTCGGAAGACCTGAGAGAGTGGAAGGAAATACACTTCAGGGCAGCACCAGACATGACGATTGACCTGAAGAGTGCCGGTCCGGTAAGATTCCTCAGATTCAATGCCTGCCCGATGAGACTCAGGGAAATCTACGGATACAGAGACGGAAAGAAGGTCTGCAGAGAAGCCTGGCGTGCCTCAAACCTTTTCCACGGTTATGCAACAGGTGAAGGTTTCTTTGCACATAAGGTGTGGAAGTCGGAATTCGAACTTGACGAAATCCCTCTGGGAGCGTATCTGTGTGTCGCTGTCAACGGCATACATGGAGAGGACGGGGCCTGGGCCGGGTTCAAGATTGACGGAGAGTATGTCGGATGCCCGGACAGGGCACCTTCCTACGGCTCCAACTCATGGGAATGTCCTGTAAGCCGTAAAGACCGGAACTATACCTATTACCTTCCTTTGACAGAAGACATGAAAGGGAAAAAGATAGAAGCCTTCGTCATGGCACTCTCGAAAGACCGGACGGACCTCACCCCAGAAATCAGGATATACAGAAAATAAGCTTCAGACAATAGCCTTATTGATGGCCTCATACAGGCCTGGCTTTATCTTATAGCTTACATCTGCAGAAAAGACAGCCTGCTGGGCATTCGAAAAGCGGGTCTGTGCTTCGTTCATCAGGTCGAAGGTCTTGGCGACATAGTTTCCTATCCTTTTTGATTCGAGACGGAAACCGGCACGTTCACGGAGTTCTCTGAGAGCCCTGCGGCGCGCGAAGATTCCCGATGTCTGCCATATTTCAAATACCTCCTTGGCGAACTCATGAAGACTCGCTGCAGCTGCCGCCTCAAATCTGGCGTCGGAAAGCCTGTCCTTGAAAGTCTGGATACGTTTCTGGGCTTCCGCTTTCAGAGCCTCCTCATCATATCCGGTCTCCAGGAACGGTGCAGCATCCTCATAAACGGCACAATACCTCGCCGAAGCTTCTTCAAGTCCTTCAGGAAGCGTTCCTCCAAGGTTTTCTTTAAGACATAAAATGGTGTCAAGAAGGTCGTACGCCCTGATCTGGGCGTCAAGAGTGAGGGCAGAATCCTTTGCTGCCTGCTGCATATCCTCAGCACAGCGGTCAATTTTTTCCGAAAGTGCGTCTATATTGAAAAGGTCCATCTGAAGCATTTTCCACAAATATAAAGGAAAAAGCCTTTAGGTGCAAAGTCTTGCTCAAATCTTGCTGATGTTGTATCTTTGCCTGGTTATATGAAATAACGGATAAATTTGATAAACAATATACTATCATGGACAGAAAAGTTCTACTTATGATCCTCGACGGATGGGGCGAGGGAAGACAGGATGAGTCTAATGTCATCTACACACAGGGAGCACCTTACATCGAAGGACTCCGCAAACAGTATCCTATGAGCACCCTCAAGGCCTGCGGTGAAGCAGTAGGTCTTCCGGAAGGCCAGATGGGTAACTCAGAGGTTGGCCACCTCAACCTCGGTGCAGGACGCGTGGTGTACCAGGACCTTGTAAAGATAAACATCGCATGCCGCGAGCACAAGCTTCTTGAGAATGCAGAGATCAAGGCAGCATACGACTATGTGAAGGCCAACAACAAGCAGCTTCACCTCATGGGTCTCGCATCCATGGGCGGCGTACATAGCTCACTCGAGCATGTATATGAAATGCTTAATGTCGCTAAGGAATATGGTCTTGAAGATGTATATGTACACTGTTTCATGGACGGACGTGATACAGACCCTAAGAGCGGAAAGGGCTTTGTAGAAGGTCTCGAGGCAGCAATGGCAAAGTCTACCGGTAAGGTTGCCACCGTATGCGGACGTTTCTACGCGATGGACCGTGACAAGAGATGGGAAAGAGTTAAGGAAGCTTATGATATGCTCGTTGATGCTAAGGGTACATACGCAACTTCCGCTACAGAAGCTATCCAGGCATCTTATGATGAGGGTGTGACCGATGAGTTCATCAAGCCTGTAGTGATTACAGATGCTGAAGGTCAGCCATTGACAAAGATTCAGGAAGGCGACGCTGTGATCTTCTTCAATTTCCGTAACGACCGTGCACGCGAGCTTACCGCTGTGCTTACACAGCAGGATATGCCTGAATTCGGAATGCACACTCTGCCTCTTTATTATTGCTGTCTCACTCCATATGATGCATCATTCACAGGAGTACACATCCTTTTTGACAAGGAGAATGTTCAGGAAACACTCGGAGAAGTGGTTTCAAAGGCCGGCAAGAATCAGCTCCGCATTGCAGAGACCGAGAAGTATGCACACGTGACCTTCTTCTTCAACGGAGGTGCCGAGTCACTTTTCGAGAATGAGGACCGTATCCTTGTAAACTCGCCAAAAGTTGCCACCTATGACCTTCAGCCGGAAATGAGTGCACCGGAAGTGACAGAAAAACTCGTGGAGGCCATCAACACCGGAAAGAACGACCTTATCATCCTCAACTTCGCAAACGGTGACATGATCGGACATACCGGCGTATATGAGGCTATCCGCAAGGCTGTTACAGCAGTGGACGGCTGCGTTGAGAAGGTTGTAGAGGCCGCAAAGGCCCAGGGATATGTGATACTCATCACTGCAGACCACGGAAATGCCGACTATGCTGTTAATGACGACGGCACACCGAACACGGCACATTCACTGAATGATGTTCCTTTCATCGTAGTGAATGCTGGCGAAGAGGTCAAGGAAGTGAAGGACGGCAAGCTTGCTGACGTTGCTCCTACAATCCTCAAGCTTATGGGCATAGAGCAGCCGGCTGCAATGACAGGCCAGGCCCTTGTATAACCGACCTCGGACATCACATCTTATCAAATCGCCCGACATGTTCTCCATGTCGGGCGATTTGTTTTCTTAAGTCAGGAATTACTATATTTGCGTAAACATGAACAATACTGCTTTTATGAAGAATCACCATGCTTTTCTTATCGGCATCTCTCTGTTTATCTGCGGATGCAGCGAACGTCACGAGATCGAGAATCCTGAGGAGACTCCGATTGACATTGAGATCATGATCGGAAATCTGTCAAGTGACACGGAATCCATCAGCCTTACGCTTTCTGCAGAAGGCAGCAGCAGGGATGATCTCGACCGTTGGGGAGTGACTTATGGAACGGAGGAGGACAGGACAAAGGGTACGGACAAGACGGCAGAAGGCAAGCCGGCTGACTCCTCGGCAGAAGTGACGGTTACCGGGCTGGAAGACAACACGGTATATTTCATTTGGGGATGGGCAGAAGGAAATAACGGAGAAAGGATATGGACGGAAGGATGTTCGGAAATCATTACAAAGCAGAAGCTGGTCATAAAGGATCCTATCAAACTCATCGGGAAAGTCATAGGAACGGTATACTCTGTAGATTATGACCACGGCAACGTAAGTTCAACAACGGTGAACACCATTCATAATGTGTTTGACGGAAAGTTCGATACGTATTTTGCCTCTTATGACCGCTCGGGGACGTGGGTCGGCATGGATCTCGGAGAAAAACACGTAATCACGAAAATCGGATACTCCCCGCGCATTTCTCAGGAGGGCCGCGTGCAGCTGGCAGTCATCGAAGGTGCCAACAAGCCGGATTTCAGCGATGCTCTGCCTATATATATGATAAAGGAGGCGGCATCGTCAGGAACCATGCACCATAAGGAGGTAGATTGTTCGATGGGATTCCGGTACGTCAGATATGTTAGCCCTAACAACGTAAGGTGCAATCTGGCCGAGCTTGAATTTTACGGATACCCTGCAGAAGGAGACGAATCCCGCCTCTATCAGGTTACGGATCTTCCAACTGTGGTGATAAACACTCCTGATGCACAGGAAATCACTTCGAAAGAATACGAGCTTTCGAGCAATGTCTATATAATCTCAGAAAACGGGACCAACCTGCTTAAGACCAGCGAAACCGGCGTAAGAGGCCGAGGCAATGCAAGCTGGGATTTTCCGAAGAAGCCATACAGGCTTAAATTCAGCTCCAGACAAAGTCCTCTGGGAGCACCGGCTTCCGCCAAGAAATGGACTCTTATCAACAATTACGGAGACAAGACACTGATGAGGAACATCCTTGCATTCGAGGTCAGCAGAAGGGTCGGACAAAGCTACACCCCGTTCTGCCATCCTGTAGACCTGATTGTCAATGGAGAATATAGGGGATGTTACCAGCTTTGCGATCAGGTTGAGGCAGCAGATGGAAGAGTAGAGGCCAAGGACGGTTATCTCATTGAGATTGATGCGTATGCCTATAGCGAAGATGTCTGGTTCAGCTCAGGGAAGGGAACCCCTGTGACTATCAAGCATCCGGATGAAGACGACATAACATCGCAGCAGAAAGCCTTTATAACAAACTATTTCAACAAGATGGAGACAGCTGTCTTTTCTTCCGATTTTACAGACGACACGAACGGCTACAGGAAATATCTGGACCTGGACAGTTTCCTCAGAAATTTCATTGTAGGAGAGTTCTGCGGAAACACCGACACATACTGGAGCGTTTATATGTATAAGGACAATGCTGATGGAAAACTCTTTACAGGGCCGGCCTGGGATTACGACCTCGCCTTCGAAAATGACGCCAGGACCTATCCGATAAACAGCCTGACGGACTTCATCTATTGCTCACGAGGATCAGTTGCCAGTGAAGCTGTCAGAAGCATGGTCACTAGAATCGTAAAGAATGATCCGGAAGCAAAGAAAAGGCTGATAGAGATATGGGAGGCGGCATGCACTGAAGGCAAGCTTACAGAACTGAACAGCCTGGTAGATGAAACAAAAGAGCTCCTGCTTGAATCGCAGGAACTCAATTTCAAAAGGTGGGATATCCTCAATCAGACTGTCCACCAGAATTTCCAGGCACTGGGCTCTTATGAAGCGGAAGTGCAGGTTGTAAAGCAATATATAAACGGCCGTCTGGATAAGTTCGACCAGCTTATAAATAATCTTTGAATCAAAGGCCACGGGCCCTTATCAATGCTTCGGGATCAGGCTCCGCCCCTCTGAATCTGCGATACAGCTCCATAGGCTCCTCGCTTCCTCCTTTTTCAAGGATATTTCTTCTGAAAGACATTGCTGTCTCCTTGTCGAAGATTCCGTTTGCCACGAAATGTTCGAAGGCATCCTTGTCAAGCACCTCAGCCCACAGATAGCTATAGTAGCCGGCACTATAACCGCCGCTGAAAATATGTGCGAAGTAAGTGCTGCGATAACGTGGGATGATCTCTTCTATAAGTCCCATTTCCTTGCAGGCTGCAGCCTCGAAGGATTCGACGAAGGAATTTTCCACTTCGCTCGGGATGGTATTCAGCATATGCCATTTGAGATCAAGGATAGATGCTGCAGTCAGTTCTGTGGTCATGAAACCCTGATTGAAGGTCTCCGCCGCATTGATCTTGGCAACAAGAGAGTCAGGAATGACTTCGCCTGTCTGATAATGACGCGCATATCCCTCGAGCGTCTCTTTACGGAATGCCCAGTTCTCCATTATCTGAGAAGGAAGTTCCACGAAGTCTCGTGCCACGGATGTTCCGCTGACACTCTTGTATGTACACTGACTCAAGAGTCCGTGAAGAGCATGTCCGAACTCATGGAACATCGTCTCAACCTGATCGAGGGTCAGAAGTGAAGGCTTGTCTGCTGTCGGCTTGGCAAAGTTTCCGACATTGACGATCACCGGACGGGTCTCCTTGCCTGCTACAATCTCCTGATTGACGAAATTGGTCATCCATGCTCCTCCCCTCTTGGTGCTGCGAGGGAAATAGTCGGTAAGAAGGATGCCGATGTAGGAGCCGTCAGAATCGGTTACTTTGAAGCCTTCGACGTCAGGGTGATACGCAGGGATGTTGTCAAGTTTCTCGAAATTCAGTCCGAAAAGTCTGCCGGCCGTGCTGAAGACTCCTTCACGAACATTCTCCATCTTGAAATACGGCCTGAGCTCTTCTTCGTCAAGGGCATATTTGGCCTTGCGGACCTTCTCTGCATAATAAGCCCAGTCCCAAGGCTGGATTGTCGATCCTGCAGGCACGACACCTGCCTTGATGTCCTCATCCATCATTTCCTGCATGTCGATGATTTCTTCCTTGGCCTTGGCTACTGCAGGTGCCATGATTCCAGCAAGGAAGTTATCAACGGCCTCCGGTGTGCCAGCCATCTTGTCAGCGAGGATCATCTGAGCCGGATTGTCATAACCAAGAAGATGTGCCTTTTCCACACGGAGGGAAATCATCTTCATGATAAGCTCCTTATTGTCGTTGGCATTACCATTGTTTCCTCTTGAAGAATATGCTTTGAACATCCTCTCGCGGAGTGACCTGTCCTGCTCTGACGCCATTGCTTCCGAATACTCGGAGATGGAAACGCCGAACTCCTCTGCAAAAGCATTGTTCTCTGCAAGAAGGTTGTTTCCAAAGGCATTTGACAACGAAGACAGTTCCATATTGATGTCTCTCATCCTTGCCTGCTCTGCCTCTCCAAGTGCAACTCCGTTCTTGACAAATGCGTCATAGAGCTTCCTGAGGGTCATCTTCTGCTCCTGATTCAGGCCAAGTGTTTCCATCTTATCATAAAGGTCCTTCACCTTTGCAAAGAAGTCTGCATTCATGAAGATGTTGTCACTATGTACAGATATAAGAGGAAGTGCCTGCTCGACAATCTTCTGCATGGACTCTGTAGCATCAGATTCCGAAATATTGAAGAGGACGTTGGATACACGGTCAAGAACCGCACCTGATGCTTCATATGCCTCGACAACATTAGCGAAAGACGGTGCTTCCTCATTCGAAATGATTGCATCTATCTCAGCCTGCTGCAGACGGATTCCCTCCTCCAACGCCGGGATGTAGTGTTCGTCCTCGATGGCATTGAAATCCGGAATGCCATAAGGCGTATTCCATTCTGCAAGGAAAGGATTCGTATTGTTACATGATACTGCTGCCATGACAAATGACATCATCAAAAGAATTCTTTTCATCTGTTAAAGTATTACCTTGTTGTTCTCATCATACCAAGGAGAGCCGTCAGCCTTCTTAACGCCGCTCAGATCGATCAGGGTGAACTGCATGTCTGATTCGAATTTGGTGAGGATTCCGGTGAAGGTAACTGTCTCGGTTCCGTCAAGAACAGGTTGAGGAATATCGACATCCGACCATCTTGCGTATCCGCTTGAACGTACCTGAAGGAATCTTCTGTTTCCGCTGAGTCCCGGCATTTCAAACCACTGGTTCATAGTGTATGGAGTCGGCTTGATCAGATGCTTTCTCTCTCCCACTGTGACTCCATCGTTCATGACGACATTGTCGAAATCGCCATTATCCACATGCTCCTTGAAAAGGGTTTCCGACATTGCCCATGAGGTGATTCCCCAGTTGTCTGGATCCTCCTCATCGAGGAAGAAACGGTTTTCATTTGATTTCTTCTTGTCCTCATCCACGATGTTCGGATCTATGTAACCGATACAGAACACCTTGTTGAAATATTTCACACCTTCGATGGTCACGAGTGTTCCAAGGTATTTCTCATCAAACACCTGATCTCCTGCAATAGTAACAGGCTTCACAAGCTCTTCCTCGGTGGCAAAGCCGCCCTTGAAGACATGAAGGTCGATAAGGATCTGGTGCTCGAGATATGCCGTCTCATACTCACCGCTCTGGTCCTTGTATCCTATCTGGATCATACCTTCATAACTTCCGACAGTGAGGTCGCAGCAATCGACATAGACCCACTGACCGACCTTGTAGTCATTGTAGAGGCCGTTCTTACCCATCTTTATCTCTATGCCGGCTGTTTCGTCCTGTATATAAAAGCTCTTATATACATTTCCAGACTTGTCAGATGTGACGATCTGGCCTTTGATGACACAGTTCTTCTCTATATCATACGGTTCGTTTCCGTTGTCAACATACATCTGCTTGACCTCTGCGATTGATGTGATCTCACCGAAATCAGCATCTGTCCACACCTTCTGCAGCTGCGGATCAGGGTACTGTCCTGTAAAGACCGGAGTAAACTCTTCGCATCCGGCAAGGAACAAAGCTGCCGCTATAAATATCAATATCTTCTTCATATGCTTAGAATCTGAAATAGAGGTTCAACATGTAGTTAATTCCCTGCATATAGAAATACTTCGAGTCAAAACGATAGTACCTCTCTGCACTCTTGCTGTCGATGAGACGTGTCTGCTCGTAACCTCCGGTCTTCACATACCTGTTGTTTGTGATGTTCTGGATGTTGAGTGAGAATCCGAAGTTGTATTTACGGTCGATGTACCATGACTTACCTATGCTGGCATTGAGAAGGAAGACAGGGTCGAATTCCTCCTGAGCCGCCATGTATTCAACCTCGACAGGAGTGGTGATGTTGTCCGGACCGGCAACTGCCATATCTGTCCTGTAAAGAGGGTTCATATCAAGATAGGAATGTGCAAAATACTGTGCATCGATTTCAAAGAACCAGTAAGAGTTGGTCCTGTAGTTGAAACCGAGGTTTGCTGCAAGCTGCGGAGTTGATGGCACATAATGGTTCTTCCACTCTTCAACTACATAATTACCGTATTCATCCGTTTCATACACGATGACTCCGTCAACCATGCTCTTCTTGAACACCGGATGGCTTGCCCAGTAAGGCACCAAAGCATTGTCAGCAATGATTTCAGCACTGTTGTCAATGGTCTGGGTCATTCTTGGTGCAGATGTATAGAGATACTCACCCCAGCTGAGGGCTCCCTCCATCGAAAGACCCTGCAGGAAGAGAGGAATCTTGAATCCCATCTCGATACCCATGTGCCTCTGATCGATGCCGCTCATGGCAAAGTTGGTGAATGAGTTCTGAGAGTCATCATAGAAACTCATCATGTCTGTCTGATCCATGATCTTGGTGTAGAATCCTGTCACACGCACATTGTATCCGTTGTTGCTGTACTGGTAGTTCAGGTCTGCAGAAACCGTCTTCATGGTCTCGAGATTAGGAACTACAGAGTTTCTTGTACGAGGTGAAATGAATGACTGTGCAAAGGTTGGAGCATCGTTGAAATAACCTCCGTTTGCATAGATCCTATGTCCTCCGTCAAAATGATACTGAAGACCGAGCTTTGCCGAATATGTAAGGAATTCCTGGATCTCTGATTTTCCTTTCGAAGAAATTACATTGCCATACGGATCATAATTGGTCAGAACCTTTCCATCTACAATGATCTCATTTCCATTGTCATCAAGACCGGCAAACATACCTTTTCTTACAAGACCTTCCCTGTAGAATTCGTTGAATCCGCCCTCGAGAGCAAGGTTTGCCTTGAATCCTCCAAGGTTGAAGTCGAATCTTGCCCAAAGTTTCTCATCAAAGACATGTGCAAGATAGTCATAGCCGTACTTGTCACCGACCTTGAGCACCTGAGCCGAACCGTTTGCCAGATAGTAATCAAGGTCATTCTGTACCATTGCAGGATTTGCTGCGAAGTCACGCTCTGCAAACTGGTCGATGTTAAGATAGTAATCACCTCCAAGAAGGTCATCCATCCTCTTGTAATATTCGGTCCTGTTCCATCTGAATGTCATACCTCCGGCGAAAGTGAAGGACTTGTTCGGCTGATACTTCACGTGCGCATTGAAGTTGATGTCATTCTGGTCCACCCTACGCTCCTCGATAGCATATTTCGAACGACGAAGACCGGCCTCGTCATAATTGCCCCAGTTTACATTATACAGACGGTCCCAGTTGAGGTGGGTGTATTCAGGAACCCTATGTTCCCAAATATCCTTTGCCCATGCATACTTTTCATAATTCATCCTGTCATAGTCAGGGTCTTCCATGTAGTAATAACTTGGAAGGTTCCTGTAGTAATCTGGACGCGGATCCGGCGCATCATACCAGTCAAGGGCAGTGTATCCGTTCTTTCCTGTACGCCAGAGGATGGAAGTCGAAGCCTCTACAGCATCATCGGTATATGTGTACTTAAGGACAGTCACCGGCTCGAAGGTCTTGCGGACACGGGCATTACGCAGTTTGCCGTTCTGATAACCCCAGTTGCTGTTATACATGTTGTCGCCCATCATGTCATAGACTTCCTGAGTTGAAGCATTCTGGGCTCCACGCTGACCGGGAGCGGCAAATGTGATGAGGCTGAGCTTGCTGTAGTCGTCAAATTTCTTTTCGACTCCGGCATAGTAGGCGAAATTGCGGTAATATATACCCTTTACCCAGTCGTTTCCACCAAGACGGGCAGATACATTGAATGCATATGACCATCCGTTGTCCAATTCTCCTGAAGCATAGGTCGCCATCAGACGCAGACGATAAAGGGCACTGTTGGTCAATGCACTGAAACGCCATCCCGGACGGACGCTCGACGGCATAGCATGGATGTTGGTGACACCATTGTATCCACCGAAGCCGTAATCGGATGTCTCGACACCGACTGTAGTCTCCTTGCTTCTCATAGCCTCATTAAGACCGCTCCAGAGTGAGTATGGAGAATAGCCTGTGATGGCATCGTTCATTCTGATGCCGCTGAGATAAACATCCTGAGACTCACTGGTATAACCTCTGTTCTTGAAGCGGATGGAGCTGAATCCGAAGCTTGCGATGTTGGTGAAAGGGTCGTTGGATCCGAAAAGGATGGATGGAGAGTCCTCGAAACCGGAATCATCCATATCGAATTCTGCAAAATTCGAGTCATCCACCTCAGTCACCACCTGCTCAAGAGTCATTCCGACAAAGATCAGGTCCTTGATGTATCCCTCAACGGTTACGTTAACGTTTGCGTCCAGAAAGCCGACAGCCTTGACAGTCATGTCATAAATGCCGTTTGAAAGTCCTTCAACCAGGAATTTTCCTTCCGCATCAGATTTTACTGCAGCACAGACCTCCCCTCCCTGAGAAAGGATCAGTTCAGCACCTGCAACAGGCACCCTTCCTGCACGGTTGACCACCGTTCCCTTGACTCCTCCGAAATCACTCTGAGCGAAAAGAGCCAATGAACACAGGGTTGCTGCGATTGTAAATAATACTTTCTTTATCATATCTGTTATTTGCTTATTACAATGTATGTAGGATAATGGTCGCTGTATCCGCCGATGAAGGATCCGTTGGAGAATGTCCTGAACGGAGTACCTTTATACTGTCCCTGCTGATTGATAAGGAACTTAGGGTTGAACACGCGGCCATAATAGCCTTTCTTATGAAGCTGGCGGATTGCAAATGTTCCTTCCGGAGCATTTGCAAGGGCATTGTTGACCAGAAGAAGGTCATAGATGCTCCATACGCCCTGGTATGCCAGAGATCCGAATCCGGCCTTAAGCATGACAGTGAAAGGAGAGAAGAAGTCCTTGTCGGTCACTTCCGCCCTGTCTTCCCTTCCGTGAAGGTACTGTGCCATGCTCGGATCGGTAGGATTATCATTCATGTCACCCATGCAGATGATCTTGATTCCAGGGTACTTCTCCTGCATCTTCATTGAATGAGAATACATGATTTCACCTCCTCGGTCACGCAGCTGGTTTCCACCCTTCTTTCCTCCCGCACGTGAAGGAAGATGGGCCACATAGATGGCAAAATGCTCTCCATCAATTGTTCCATGCACCATCAGGATATCACGTGTCTTGAAGTAGTCCTGTTCATCCTTGCTCATGACAAAATCAATGGAACTGTCCTCAAAGGTGAAAGGAATGGATTCGCTGTCAAGATATTTGAAATGTTCCGGCTTATACAGAAGAGCGACATCCACTCCTCGTCTGTCCGGTCCGTCATAATGTATTATCTGATAGTTTGCCTCTGCAATCTGAGGGTCCATGACAAGATCCTCAAGGACGAGTCTGTTCTCAATCTCGGAAACACCAAGAAGAGTGTGCCATACACCATTTTCCTCCTTCATCGCCTTGATGACCTTGGCCATATTGGAAATTTTCTTCTGGTATTTGACATCCGTCCATTTATTCTTGCCTTCAGGAAGGAATTCCTCGTCATTCTTTGCTGGGTCATTATATATATCGAACAGATTCTCAAGGTTATAGAATCCTACAACATGATTCTGTCCACCCTTTTTCTGAGCGGATGATTCCACCGCGAAAAGAGTCAGTATCGCCAGAATATATATTATCCTTTTCATATTCGGTATCTTTACATTTTACCACCAAAGCGGATTATCGGCAGGCTTGTCAGCCTCTATCTTGTCAGCCTTTTCCTGACCGATCTTCGCCGGTAGATTCACAAAAAAGTCAAGTCCGGTAATAGCCTCCAGCTCGTCAATCGACATAGAATGGGATTTGGACACATTTCCTGAATACGGTCTGTGTTCCAGATAGAAGGCAGCTGCATTCCATTGACCCATCGTTGACAGAGTGCTGTACTTGAGCACGGCCTTGAAATAGGCTGCCGGAACAGTCATGGACCTTCCGTCACTGTCGTAAGTCTTTCTGTTGCTTCCTTCCAAGACCACTCCTGTAACGACATACGTCGTGTCCGATGTCTTTGCATAGCCTCTGACCTTTGACTCCAGATCTGCCCAGATTCCGGAATTATGAGCATTGTTCTGAGGTGTCATGTTTGTTCCGTAAAATGTCTGGGCGTTGGCCTCGTAACAGCACTGACGGTCGGCAGACGGGAGCTGATGTCCCCTCGCCAGCTCTTCGCCGTAACCTCCGAAGGGAGCAGAAGAATTCTTTTTAAGAAGCTTGTCATAAGCCCATGCATCTGTTCTGCCAGCACTGCCGTTGGTATACAGCCTGCAAAGCGGATATGCCACCCAGATTGCCACAAGGTCCTTCTGACTCCAACCGAAAGAATAATTGCGATAACGTTTTCCTGCCATTTCGAAGCTATGGGTGTAATAACCAAGTTCGTCATTATCCATTGCCGGAAGCTCCAGCCAGTCAAACTTTGTCAGGTCCATGCTTGGAACCGGTTCTGTCGAATCGTCCGGAACAACAGGGGTCTGTTCGTCGCCCTCATCCATTTCTCCGGAGCCTTTCTGAGTCACAACACACTCAGATGTGGAGGCTCCGCTTGCAAGGATAATCTTGACGTTTCTACGGGACTCTGACGGATTTGCAACAAGAGTCAGCTGTATGCTGTTCTTGTCACCGGTCCCGGAAGTCCTGTCAAGCTCCGCCCATCCGGATTCGTCTCCCTCGTATTCAAGAGAAAGCGTCCAGTCACCTGCACATTTCACAATTACAAAGGTCGACATGTTCTTCTTCGAACTGATGAGCTGGGATTTGGCAGATACACTGATATCTGCATTCTCCAACTTCGAGCATGAAGACATGAATACGGAGCAGATGGCTGTCACAGCCACTGCTACCGTATTTATTATTCTTGACAATTTCATTTATTTAATAGCCTTAAGGCCAATGATAAGCACACGACCGTTTGCCTTGTCAAGGGTCTCCACCTTAACATCCTGCTTTGAAGTAGACGGAAGCTCGATCTCATACCAGTCTTCCGCTGACAATGTTATGGTGTATTTAGGATTACCTGATGCTCCAATATTGGATTTAGGCTCAATTGAAGCTATTTCGCTGCCACCGACAGAGAACTTGGCTGTTGCTGTCTTGCCCTTCCATGCCACACAATAGAAACCAAGTTTCTTGGTGCCGGCTGGAACATGGATCGTAGCATTTCCTACATCCGAACCCTTACCTAACTTGAGCAGATTGTCGACATACACTCCGTTTACATCTGCACTCTGCTTTGATGTGCTTGAGCTGGTGTTGTCATATGCTCCTGAACCAAGTGTCCATGTAACTCCCTGAGGTTCATATCCTCCTGGCTCGCCGGTATTGCCGCTGTCGCCACTGCCGCTGTCGCCGCTGCCACTATCACCACTGCCGCTGTCGCCGCTGCCTTCACCCTCTACATAAAGAGCTGGGAACGCACCTCTTGTATCAGGGTAAACTCCATAAGATGAATAGTTGGAATCATACTGAAGGGTCTTGTTCATGGCAACATTGGTGATGACCATAGTTCCGTCTGACTGAGCAGCAACCTTCCAGATGTGACCTGAAGAAGGATTCTTGTCAAGGTTGCAGCTGTTGTATGTTCCTGTCATGTAAAGGTAGCGGCCGTCAGACTGACGGATTGTATAACCACCGTCTACAGCTGTGAACACAAAGGCATTGGCTGCATCTGCATTGATCACACCACCATTGTCGGTAACATCGATTACATTAAGGTAGCCGTAATTCTTGTCAGCAGCAACAGGTATTGCCGCCTTGGTGCCTGCAACTATGAGGTAAGCCTTGCCGCTTTCAATTGAAGTAACCTTGGTGAACTGCTTGCCGCCACCGGAAACAGGTGGAGTAACAGGATTCGAAGGAGTAGCAGAGCCGAAGTCTTTCACCACAGCCTTCGAGAAGTCTACGGCAGCTCCAGCAGAAGCTGCTTCAACAAGATTGACGTCGTCCATACGGTAAGCACTCGCAACATCTACAGCAAAGCAGATAGAAAGGTTGTCTGTTCCTGCAGGTACTGTGAAGTTGGCTGTAGCTACATTCCAACGACCCTCTGTTGTACCTCCGGCAAATGTATAGTCTGTGAATTCAACCCACTTTTCTCCGTTATCGTTACTGAGCCAGATATGGTATTCAGAATTCTTGAATACGCTTCCGTCTGTCTGGGAATATTTCTCTGATCCGAAAGAAAGCGAGAGATTGGTCTTTCCGCCAAGAGCGATGTTTCTGATTGAGATGTATGCATTCTTTCCGAAGAACATATTGTTGTTTCCTGAACCGGAATAGTCAGAATAGTTGCTGTCTGAGGTAGAGTTTGCACGTGCAGACATTCCGTTGAAAGAATATGACACATTTGATGCTCCTGTTCCGGCCTGATTCTGCCATCCGTCGAACTGGTCGAGATATGGCCAGCTTGATGCACTTGTTCCGTACTTCTTCTCAGCTACGACCTTATCAAAGTTGTTTGAATAGATCGCTGTTCCGTCAGACACGTCTCCACCACCAGTCGAGCCGCTTTCGGTAAAGCTGACGATGTAAGCATCAACCACCTCATGCTGAGACTTCTGCTCATAGAACATATACTTACCATAGATTGTCGCGGTTCCGCCATTCTTGATCTTGCTTGACCACTCTGACTTGCTTGCTGCGAGAACTGAATACACATAGATCTTTCCTGAATCATCAGTAAGGTCAAAGCTGCAGTAAGTGGCATTGAAACCGGACACCTTACCGGTAAGCTCATAATAGTTCTGAGTATCAGCTGCTGAAATGAACTCCTGTACAGTCTTCTTGCCTGCAGATACTGGAACGTCACCGGTATTGCCACCGCCGCTGATGTTTCCACCTGCAGTAAAGTCCATGCTCTCCGCTTTAAAGAAATCAACTGCAGCACCCGCTTCCTCGGAAAGGACGAGCTTAAGGTCATCCATACGGTAAACACTTGCAACGTCTGCTTTTACACACATCCAGAGTGCCGTTGTCTCTTCCGGAAGAGTAAAGTTCGCTGTTGCAACATTCCAGCGTCCTGCGGTTGTTCCGGCAAATGTATAATCGATTTCCACCCATTTTGCTCCGTCATTACTGAGGAATACATGGAACTCAGCAGGATCGAACATCGCTTCCTTGTTGTTTCCGTCATACTTCTCTGTTCCGAATGTCAGGGTGAAGTCCTTGGTATCACCCAAAGCAATATTGTTGATTGCAAGGTAGGCGTTCGAACCGAAGAACATATTGTTGTCGCCGGAACCCTCATAATCAGAATAGTTGCTGTCTGATGTAGAGTTCGAACGTGTAGACATTCCGCTGAAGTTGTACTTCACGTCCTTGACACCTGTTCCGGTATGGTTCACCCAGCCGTCAAACTGGTCAAGATAAGGGTAGCTTGATCCGCTTCCATAAGTCTTCTGGGCAACTTCCTTGTCAAAGTCGTTGAAATAGACAATAAGATCTTCTGGTGAACCCTGAGGTCCTTTCTGATTAACGGTAATGGTTCTGGAAAGCATTCCGATAGTGAGCTCAAGCTCCGCAATACGGTCTCTGCCTTCATTCTTAAGGACTGACACTTCGACAGTCTGTCCATCTGGTGCTGCAGAACCCTTTTCCGGATCAACCACAACCCAGTCCGCATCAGATTCAATCTTCCAGTCACGTGTTGAAGTAAAGGAGAACGTATCTTTTCCTCCTTCAATATCGAACGAGAGTTCAGAGCCGCTGGTCACAGCCACCTGAGGAATCCCATAGTGTTCGATCTCTTCACAAGACACAAGAGCCAAGGCAGCAAATGCCACAACTCCTGAAACAATGTTTCCAAATCTCATAAAATATGTTATAAATGTTAATATATAATTATTCTTACACACTAATCCAATTTGCAAAAGTACTGATTTTTACGCAATTTAACAACACAACATGCCTAATCTGAATGAACAAAAAAAACGGACCCGCTCTTAATGAAGCGGGTCCGAAAGGATCATATTTCAGAATATGCTTACTCTACAATTTTGATAACCGGGCTTGTTCCGGCTGCACCTGCAATACGGCAGGTTCCTCCGTTCAGACCCTCAAGAGCACCGTTTCCGTTCGCCTGATCGACTGCAACGCAAAGCATACGGAACTGAACCTTATCAGCAGCAGCTGCCAAGGTAACAGTTGCATCAATCTTTACATTTGTGCTTCCGTCTGCATTCATGACGATATTATAAGATGTCTCGGTTCCTTCTATTGTTTCAGTTGCCATTGCAGGCTTCCACTCGCCACCGTCAAGATACTCAAGTCTCCAATACTTCATACCTGTCTTTGATGTTCTGGTAATGAAGCTGATGTTGACCTTGGTTCCTGCAGGAAGTGAAGACTCACTTTCCGCTGCAAAGAGCCAGTAGTCTCCAATCCATGAAGCTGTGACGTATGGATGACCGCTGGAACCTACAATTCTTGAAGGCTCATAAACTTTACCGTTCTTGTCAGACAATGCATTAAGCTCGGTCTTGTCTACCTGGACATATGTAATCTTACCATTTCCGCTGACATTGGAATTTACAAACTGTCCACCGTCACCGGCTGTTTTATCAACTAGACCTGCAGTCGTACCAAATGAATCAGCATATCCAGACAAAGTTTCTTTATTGAAAAGCCACTCAGCAAGTACTGTCTCCTTAGGCTCTGAGGCAGCCTCCTGTGTAACCTTGAATTCGTAGTCCGGCACTGCAACATAATCCTCAGAATAAATCCAGAATCTGAAACTTCTTTCCTCAGGTGTGGTGTTTGCCGGAATTGTCACTGTGATGACAGCATTTCCTGTTCCTTCATTCTGAGAAAGAGCGAATCCTTCAACATTGACCTTTGTAAGGTCGGCAGCCCATGACGCCTCTCCTTCAACCTTTATGGTAAATGTACCTCCTGCTGCAGGAATCTTACCGGTAAAGTCAGTAGATGCAGCAAATGGAGTCGGATCCGGCTGCGAACTGCTGCCCATAACATCAATGAATGACGGAGAAACAGTGGCTACTACGTCCACTATTCCCAAGCTTGTCTGATTGATCTTGACTGTAGTTTCAGTCAGTTCAGAATATGAAATAGGAATCTTTGTCTGCATAGGGTCAGAAAGGTCTACAACCTCTATCACTCCAGATGTAGCATCTGTCGGCTTGACCTCATACACGCCTACAAGATATGGCATATAGCCTGTCTGTCCCATCATAGAACCATCAACGGCAAAAACAAATGCTCCTGGCTCTGTGACACCAAGGTCAGCTACCGCAGGAATAGGCATACCCATTGCGTTCCATGAGAACATCCACTGCTTTCCGTCAACAGTGTTTGCAGCTGGAGTTTCACCTGGCTTTGTACCTGGGGTCATAACCCAGAGCTCGAGCTTCTCATAGTTGAAGTAAACATCGTAAGCACCTGGCTCACCGTTAAGCTTGATATCAGCAGCGTCTCCGCCATGATTTGCCTTTGAATACTCCGCTGTAACCACAGCAACAGCCTTGTTGATTTCGCCCTTGTCTGAACCTGGAGCAAAACCGATGTTGGTAGGATCTGCCCAGCTTGCATTCGCACGGATCTTGAATGTGAGTTCAGTGAATTGTGCATTCTTTGCAACAAGCCACTCGCCTTCCTTGGTCATTGGAACGTCTGATCCCCACTGATTGTCAACAAAGCATCCCATCATTCCCCAGGTAAAAGTAGAAGGATCTACTGGAGTAGGCTCTGTAGCATCTGCCGGGGTCTTGCCAGGAGTCATCACATAGAACTTGTCAAGTGACTTGGCAAGGAAA
>JAGAKH010000013.1 GCA_017625725.1 Bacteroidales bacterium
ACAGATTGCCGTTTATAAGGAAACCGCATTAAAGGAAGGATTCAGATATCCGGATTTTCTGGACGGGGAATATTCCTTCGATTATACCATTGATGCCTTAAGTCTTATGAATTATTACATAAAGGCTGGAATATTCTCTTTAGCTACGTTGGAAAAGATTACCGGTATAAACCAGAAACAGTTGTGGGCGTATACAAACGGCACGAAGCCGCGTAAGGCCCAGGCTGATAAGATCAGATCTGGTTTTCTTCGCCTGTCGAAAGATCTGGATGCCGTGTTTGCCTGATTTTTCTGGAACGAAGACAAATGACAAGATGTATCCCTCACTTTTGAGGTTGTGGAGTATTGACGAGCATTTCACATCTTCGGCAGTCAAATACAAGGGTGAAGCGTTGACCGTTGTTAAGCAGATAGAGAGGGGAGGCTTTGACTGATGATGCATCCTTGCCGTGTGACTGTTTTGGACATAATCCAAGTTCATGACGTATACAGTATCTTGTCCTCATCAGTTCAGCTGATGCCTGATGCTCGATTTCATAGGCTTTTTCAATTGAGACAGCTCCTGCTTCTTTGTACACGTTTTCGGCCAGGTGGTTTGATATGTTGGCCCTGTATGTCGCATCCTTGAATGGGAACAGCCCGGTGCCGGGCTTGATTTCATCCGTCCTGTTCAGAATATCCTTGGTCTGGCAAGGAATCTCTTCAAGTCTGTCTGCCAGTTCACGTCTTATTCCGTTAAGGGCAGATGCACTCATGAAAGGAAGCGGACCTTCTGCCGTGATCTCCTTGATGAAAAGTCTGTAATGACCGGATGATTTCTCTATCTGGTTCACTATCATGGCCTTCATCCTGTCCTGATTGTCTGCACTCACGCTTCCGCAGTCAAAGTCCAGACAGACGGTTCTGCCGTCTTCGGTAACGGCCCTGGCATGTCCATCCGGACCTGAGAAGTTTAGCCATACATCTGTCCGGATTTCCCTCTGACATGGCTTTCTGTCCATTCCCTTCTCAAATGCGACATCGATATTCCTGAATATCCGGGCACCGGTATATAGTTCAGGCGTACTCTTGCATCTGATGGTGTTGCCGCTGCAGACGTCTCCACGGAAGCCACATACGCTTCCGTCTGCAGCGACAAAGGAAAATCCGTCTCCATTATTAAGTATAGTCGCTTTGTCAGATATCCTTAGGGAAACGACAGACTTGTCCTTGTTGAGGCTGCTGACAGTGCCGATCTCCTCTCCCATTGACTTTGCTGCATCCATCGCAGCCCATTTCCCTTTCGTTCCATCAAGGTAAAGTTCTGTATAGCCTCTGTTGAATGTCTTTTCCGTGTCAGGAACGAAGCCTCCGGAAACCTTTCCGTATGAGCCTCTTTCATATTTGCCGCTCCTCCTGCAAATAAGGTCTTCCAGAGCAATCGAATAGTCCCTTACGACGTTCCTTACGTATGATATGTTCTTCAGGCGTCCTTCGATCTTGAATGATGTGATGCCTGCCTCCGCCAGATCTTCTAAACGATCTTTCAGGTTATAGTCCTTCAGCGAGAGCAGTGCCTTGTCCTTGACCAATGTCCTGCCCTGGTCATCGATCAGATCGTATCTTGACCTGCAGGCCTGTATGCATGTGCCTCTGTTGGCACTTCTGCCGGCAATCTTTTCGGAAAGATAGCACTGGCCGCTGTAGCATACGCACAATGCTCCGTGTACGAAGAATTCAAGTTCGCAGCTGACGGACTCACGTATTCTTCGAATCTCTTCAAGTGAGAGTTCTCTTTCGAGAATGAGTCTTGAGAAACCGAGGCTCTCAAGGAATACAGCCTGTTCGGGCGTACGGATTGCACACTGTGTAGATGCGTGAAGCGGAATGTGGATCTTGCCTGGATTCCTTCTTACAAGTCCGATGGCAGCGAGGTCCTGGATGATTATGGCGTCGGCACCCGCATCCTGGACTTCCATCATCATTCTGAAGGCATCCTCCAGTTCGTCATCATACAGGATTGTGTTCAGAGTCACGAAGATTCTTGCTCCGAACCGATGGGCATAGCTGCATAGTTCCCGTATCTGATCCACTTCATTTCCTGCAGCATGCCTTGCTCCGAACCGTGGGCCGGCAATATACACAGCATCGGCACCGCAGTCTATAGCTGCGATGCCGACCTGTATGTCTCTTGCCGGAGCAAGCAGTTCGAGCTGATTCATTTTAGAGGGTCTTGAGCTGCTCCTGAGCTGTCGGGCCGTACTGAGGATCGTTTACGATCTTCTGGTAGAACTCCTTTGCCTTCTCCTTGTTGCCGCCCTGCTGATAGAGGACTGCGATAGTGCAGATCACACCGTTTGCATCCTTGGCCTTTGGAGAAACTTCAAGATACTTCTCATAGAGGGTGATGCACTCGTCGTTCTTTCCGAGCTTCTGTGCAGCACTTGCAGCAAGCTTGTATGCATTGCCGTTTTCAAGGCACTCGTTTGACTTTGCAGCGAGCTCCATAGTTCCCTGATAATTCTTGGCTTTGAGTGCAGCCTGAGCCTGCTTCAGGTAGATCTGTGACATAACCTTTGCAGCATTCTTCTCCTGACCGTTCTCCTTTGCTACTGCAAGTACGTTAAGAGCTTCTTCTGCCTGGCCTGCCTTTACATATGCCTGTCCGAGCTGGAGGGCTACGTTTCCGTTGGTAGGCTCGATTTCAAGAATCTTCTTGAAGTTCTCGATAGCGGTAGGATAATCCTTTGCCTGCAGTGCAGCCTTTGCGTCTGTGTTGTATTTCAGTTTGTAGGTCTGAGCGATGAGTCCTTCTGCTTCAGCGACAAAGTCAACCTCGCCATAACCTTCTGCAACTTCCTTTACCTTGTTGAAAGCTGCTATGGCTCCGTCAAAATCCTTGAGGTTGTAAAGGTCCTTTGCCATCTGGAGATATGCGGAGCAGATACCTTTCTTACAGTTTCCAACGAGGTCTGCAGCCTCATCTCCAAGGGTCTCTCCGAGCTGAAGAGCAGCCTGGAAATTATTAAGAGCTGCTTCGTTGTTACCCATCTGAAGCTCCATGGCTCCATTGTTGTAAGATTCGATTGCCTGATTGATGTCCTGAGCGGCAGCGATAGATGCAGTCAGGATTACAGTAGCTAGTGTAAGGAAAATCTTCTTCATCTTGTATAAATTTTGTTTCACTTGTTATCCAAAAGACACGTAAATGCAAAAATAGGAATTTTTTGTGTTATTTTTGCAAACTCTAAAGTATTTGTGCTTAAAAATGAGAAATATGCGGTTGTTTACATTAGTATCAGGTCTTTTGCTATCAATAATCATGCTAGCACAGGATATTCCTGTTCTTCCTTCTGATCCGGCTGTATCGCGGGGAGTCCTTCCTAATGGAACATCATATTATATTGCATCCAATCCGTCTTTGAAAAAAACTGTAGATGTAGCTATTGTCCAGCGGACAGGAGTATGTACTGCTGATTCTTCAGAGCATGTCCGTGCCCTTTCAAAAGAATTTCTATCCGCAGGCGGAAGAACTGCCGGACGTGGATTCCAGAAATTCATGCAGTCATACGGTGCGGAATATGGCAGGGAGGGATTCGTTACGGTTACAGACGATGCAACGGTGCTTCGTTTCAATGATATTGATTTATCCAGGGCAGAGGCACTGGATTCTGTCCTTCTGTCGGTCTTTGACCTTATAGACAGACTGTCTTCTTCGGAAGATGCCTTTGTCCGTAAATGGTATGCCCCGTCCGATCATGCAGTCATCATCGCAGGAGATGTCGAACCTTCGTCTGCAGCAATGAAGATGAAGATGCTGTCACTTATGACGGCGGAGGGAGAAAGTCTTTCCAGAAAGGAATACCAGTGGACCCCTTCCGAGACTGAAGTTTACCAGACAGAGGTTTCCAACGGTCTGGAGACTCTGAAACTGGCATGGAAAATGCCGAGAGCCGCACGTGAATATTTAGGCTCTGTCCAGCCGCTCATCCACGAGAGTATGGTTTATGCATTGGGGGAAATCTCGAAAAGAAGAATCCTGACGGAACTGTATAGGGCGGGCATCCCGGTTGCAGGCATGTCCTGGAATCACCTTCCGTCATCGGCTGCATCTTCTGATGAAATCTTTTCCTTTACGATGTCAGTCTTGCCGGAAGATTTCAGCAGGACACTTGAAATAGCAGCCCGTGTATTTTCGTCCATAGATGCTGGTCAGGTCAGTGTAGATGAATACACCGTTGCAAGAAACGGGCACCTGATGCACAGGGAAAAGGAATCTGCCGGTCTTCTTTCACGTAATAAGGATTATGTGGACAGGTGCATTTCTTCGTTTCTTTATGGTAGTGCGATAGTGTCTGCTGAGGAAGAGAAGAATTTCCTAAAATACAGATATAAGGACGATGCAAAGGAACTGGAGCTTTTCCGCAGGATGGCCTCGGCTGTTCTGGACCCGGACGAGAATCTTATATTCGAATCCGGACACGACGGATATGCAGCTTTCAGATCTGCTTGGAAAGACTCCGTCGACAACAGGCAGCTCGTCTCTTTTTCTCTCCCTGATTCACTTTCATGGAGGTGCCCGATCCATAAGGTCAAAGTCAGGTCATCAAGGAAGGAATCTATGTCCGGAGGAAGAATCTGGACTTTCACCAACGGGTTCAGAGTGGTCTTCAAGCCTCTGCCCTCTGGAGGAAAGCTGGAATATGCCCTATCCCTTAACGGAGGATATGCCAATGTCCCTGGTCTGTGTCAGGGTGAGGGAGCCTTCCTTTCTGATTATATGTCTTTGTGCCGGATAGGAGATCAGGACGGACAGTCATTCGACGCGTATCTTACTTCCAGAAACATGTATCTGAAATCTGAGGTCAATCTGTATAATTCCATATTCACAGGATATGTCTATAATGATAACCTTTCGTTCCTGATGGAGACGCTTCTTGCTCTAGCTAACAGAAGGGAGCACGATAAGGATGCATTTGATTATTACCGCAGGTCCCAGGACCTTGAAATGATGTATCAGAAAGGTTCTATGAAGGAAAGGATTGCACTGATAGATGAAATAATGTGTCCCGGATACATATATTCTTCAAGAAAAAGCGAGGGCATGTTGACTGAGGGATTGGGCATCAAGGCAGATGAGTTCTTCAAGAGTCAGTCGGCAAAGATGAACGACGGAGTCCTGGTTCTGGTCGGCGATGTCGATGAAGACGAGCTTCTAAAGGTACTTCTTCGCTATGTGGGAGGTTTCCGGACGGAGAGGGCGGCCTTTGCAAGACCGGTGATAAGTTATCAACCGGTATCAGGTGGATCCACCTATACGGTTGATGGTGAGGCCAATTCCATAGATATAGCCATGTCTGCCCGTATGCTTCTGACTATAGACAATGTAATGGCGGCAGCGGTTGCGGCAGACGTCATGCAGCAGTGGGTTTCCGATGTCCTGGAGGGAACTGGTTATTATGCATATGTAAATCATGATTGCAGCATATATCCTCAGGAACGTCTGAGTGTAATGCTTTCTGTCAGGGAGGCATCGGACTCAGGTTTTGAGAATGGATTCGAGAAGACCGGCATTATGGAGGTTCTGAATATTTTGCGTGCATCCCTTTCTGAAATGTCGCAGTCGTTGTCTTCAGATGCGTATATGGAAGATGGTAAGAGCAGGCAGAGCAATGTCATGGCAGAGAACATGAAGACCGGTAATTATTGGTTGAGATCCATCGCACGCCGCTATCTCGACGGCAAGGATTTTACCAAAGGTTATGATGCAAGAATTAATGCAGTAAGCCCGGAGAAGGTGCGCTTGATATTCGCTTCTCTTGATGGTGGCAGTAAGGTAGAATATGTAGTAAGAAAACGATAAGATATGTTTCACGGAACCATTATCCAAATTGACGATTGTCTGATCTCGGAAGAGATCCTGACCGAGTATTTTGCGTGTGATTATGAAAAATGCAAGGGCTGCTGCTGTGTCATTGGAGACAGCGGAGCTCCTCTGGAAGAGTGCGAGGCGGAGGCCATCGAAAAGAATTACAAGATATTTTCTCCGATAATGCAGGAGGAAGGACGTGCTGCTGTAGAGAAAAAAGGATTCTTTGAAATTGATATGGATGGCGATATGGTTACTCCTCTTGTTCCCGGAAGCGAGGAATGTGCCTACACCCTTTTTGATGAAGAGGGCAACTGTTTCTGCTCGATGGAAAGGTGCTGGTTCCAGGGTAAGGGTGACTTCCGCAAGCCGATATCATGCTGGCTCTATCCGATACGCATAACCCAGTTGAGCAACGGTACAAGAGCCTTGAACCTTCATCGTTGGCATATATGCCAGGATGCCTATGAAAAGGGTAAAAAAGAAAAGGTCCGCGTATTTGAATTTTTACGCGAACCTATAGAACGTTATTTCGGCGAGGAATTCTACTCGGCCTTGTCTGAGGCAGCCAAAAGACTTAACGCAGATTCGTAGTCCGCTTCTTTGACTTTCAACTCGATGTTCTGCTCAACAGCATTGAAGGACGGGTACGAGGAGGTTTCTCCGAAGATCCCGGCCTCAATACCGTTTGACTTGAGCAGTCCTTCCGCGATGCTGGCACGCATAGGGTCGGAAAACTTTGCCACGGTCTTTAATTCATTCATAGCCGACAGATTTAATGATTATTGTTTATCAGTCCTCATCATGAGGATTGAGCCTGTATTCCAATGCCATTGCAATTCTCAGCACATCCTTCCTCAATCCTTCCATCTCGAATCCATCCTGAGTCCTTGTCAGTGTAATCCTGTCTTCGAACATTCTTGAGAGTCTGCCGACAGTGCTTCTGTATCGGAAAGTCATTGTGTTTCCATCTTCCGATTCGAGGCAGAATTCCCGGTCTCTGAGATTGGATATCACCTCGTCATGGATGTCTTCCCAGCTCCTTTCAGTGTGTACATCCCTGGTTATGAATCCCACCTTAGGATATGCTGCAGCAGCAACTGCAAAAATCATGGCAATTTTCCATAGGGCATCGTATCCTCCGTCAAACATGCTGTTGATATCTGCCTCTACCATCCCCGTCAGGACGAAGACCAGAAGGATGACTGTTGTGAGGAATGCAAAATAAAAGAAGTACTTTATGGACCTTACAAGATATTTCATGGCTTTCTGTGTTTTCTGCAAATGTAATGAAAAAAATCATGTGGCACGCTATGTGCTGGAGTCGCTGAAATGCAACGTTATACAAAAATAGTGATAATTATGATGGATTTGCTATATTTGTAGTCACATTGGGATAATAATTCATCCAAACAAATAAACTTATGGAAGAGAAAAATCTGAAGAAGGTAATGTATGCAATGATAGTGGTGGCCATTGCCCTTGCAGCGGCCCTTGCATATATATGGTATGAAAAGACCGAACTTGTAAATGAACTTGTTGTCGAAAAGGAAGAGCTTACAGCTCAGATGATAGACCTGCAGAATGATTATGCTACCCTGTCATCGGACTATGATACCATCAATTCACAGCTGGATTCGTCACGCGAGGAGGTTTCACAGCT
Organism: Bacteroidales bacterium; assembly: GCA_017625725.1. Taxonomy (GTDB): domain Bacteria; phylum Bacteroidota; class Bacteroidia; order Bacteroidales; family UBA932; genus Cryptobacteroides. Next base: position 7,512 of record JAGAKH010000013.1, read on the forward strand.
TATCGAGAGAATCAAGAAGACAGAGGCTACGAACAGAAGCAAGATCCGCCAGTATGAACGTGAGCTCGGTACCCTCAGAAGCATCATGCGTAACTATATCGTTCAGATCGACTCGCTCAACACTCTGAACAAGAAGCTTACGGCAGATGCAGCTGCAGCACGTCGCGAAGCAGCCGAAAGCCGCAGGCAGAATGAGGCTCTCAGCAAGACTGTGGAAAATCTGGAAGGTCAGGTGGCAGCCGGTTCTGTAATAAAGGCTCGTGGCCTGAAGCTTGAGGCATATAATGCGTCTGATAAGATTACTGACAGAAGCAGCAGGGTGGTCAGACTTATCACCACACTCAGCCTTGTAGAGAATGACCTGGCACCGAAAGGTCCTGTAAGAATATATATCAGAGTCAAGGATCCTGATGGAATCCTGCTTACAAACGGTTCTCAGAGGACTTTCCAGTATAATGGAGAACCTATGATATGCTCTGCATCACGTGAGGTGGATTATGTGGGCAAGGAGGTTGAACTTGGCATCTACCTCAACGATATCCCTGAATATGTAAAGGGAATTTACACGGTCGAGGCTTATTCCGAGCAGGGAGGCAAGCTTGGAGAGGCTGAAATGATGCTTAGATAAGTGATCTATATACATGTCCCTTTCTGCAGGAGTTTCTGCACTTACTGCGACTTCTATTCTGAAGTCGCAGCTCTATGTCGCAGAAAGGAGGATTTCCAGAGGCAGGAATCACGGTTCCAGGCTTATGCCGATGCCCTTTCGGCTGAAATCAATGCCCGTTCGGCAGAGATAGACAGTTCGGTCAATACGTTATATATAGGAGGTGGCACCCCGTCGGTGCTGCCTCTTGATGTTTTAGACACGATTGTGTCAGCCGTGCGGGAGGCCTCCGGGACAGTGGTCTTTGACGAGTTTACTGTAGAAGTGAATCCTGAGGATATCGTGGAAAAAGGTCCTGCCTATGTCGAAGATCTTCTTGAACTGGGGGTGAACCGTATAAGTATGGGAATCCAGTCCTTTGATGATGAGATTCTTAAATGGATGAACCGCAGACATGATTCCGCAACGGCAGTCAAGGCCTATCATATCCTTGAAAATGCTGGAGTGGAAAACATCAGTATCGACCTTATATTCGGTCTTCCGCAGATTTCCGGAAAAAAATGGAAGGAGACTCTTTGCAAGGCTCTCGAAATCTCGTCGAGAGGAATCCTCCCGAGACATATATCTTCCTATCAGTTGTCTGTAGAGCCAGGGAGCATGCTGGCAAAAATGGTTGCAAAAGGAAGATGGGAAGAAGCCGATGAAGAAGTGTGCAGCAGACAGTATGACGTGCTCTGCGAAACCTTGTCTCAGTCCGGCTATCACCATTACGAGATATCGAACTTTGCTCTTCCCGGCAGCGAAGCCTTGCATAACGGTTCATATTGGGAGCATCTTCCTTATTGTGGATTCGGCCCGGGTGCCCATAGCTTCATTACCGGAAAGAAAGGAGAGGCAATCAGGCAGTGGAACAAGGACGATCTGGATCTTTATCTGAGATCCGCAGGCGGGAAGGATTTTTCGGAAGTCCAGGAAAGGGAACTTCTGACAGCGGAACAGCTGTCGATAGAGCAGGTAATGCTATCTCTTCGTACATCAAAAGGACTGAAGGAGTCCGTTCTGATGGCGGATTGCAATAGGAAAGCAGTTGAAAAGGCTTTCTCCGACGGGAATCTGATACGTCTTGCTGATGGTTGTGTGAGGATTCCCGAATCCAGATTCTTCCTCTCGGACAGAATCATATCGGACCTGCTGTAGAACTCCATTAATTGTGAATATCATTCGGAAATGCTAATTTAGCAGAATCAAATATTATTGTCATGGGAAATCTTTATGCAGAAAGGATAGAGTCACTTCGTGGTCTTATGGCCAGAAAAGGATGGGATGCAGTAATCGTAAGCGGATCGGACCCTCACAGCAGTGAGTATCCGGCTTCAAGATGGCAGCAGGTAAAATGGCTTTCGGGATTTACCGGCGAAGCCGGAGATCTTGTGATAACAGTAGATCATGCAGGACTTTGGACAGACTCCCGTTATTTCATCCAGGCTCTGGAACAGCTGGAAGGTTCAGGAGTGGAACTGCATAAGACCCGTGTCCCAGATGCAGTGGGAATTCCTCAATGGCTGTCAGGTAAGGTGCAGACCGTAGCTGTAGACGGCCTTTGTCAAAGCGTTAGCTTCATCGAAGAACTCCAGACTGAACTTGGGAGTGAGGTCCTGATTGTGGACGCACCTGACATGATGGATGAATTGTGGGAAGACAGACCGGCCGTGCCTTCTACGCCGGTTACGACTCTGGATGTGGAATGTTTTGGCGGAAGACAGAGAACCGAGAAATTGTCATGGCTCCGCAAGTGGATGATGATCAAGGGAGTGGACAGGGTTCTGCTGTCTTCTCTGGATGAGATTGCATGGATGCTCAATGTCAGAGGATGCGATATAGATTATAACCCTCTTGTGATATCATATCTTCTTGTTTCTCAGGATTCGGTCAAATGGTTTGTGCGTAAGTCATCATATACCTACGACCCGGATACGGAAGACAGTTTCGCGGAAGTCGTTGCTGATGGTGTAGAGGTCGAAGACTATGATTCTGTGTTCTATGCCTTGAGTGATTTTACACACGAGATGTCAGCTGTAAATGTATTTACCGATCCGTCTACATTGAATTACAATATATATAGCTATATAAAGGATTCATATCCGGAAGGATGCGTGATTTGCGGAACATCTCCGGTGATACTTGAAAAGTCCCTCAGGACTGCCTCGGAGATCGAGCATCTCAGACAGACATTCATCGATGACGGAGTCGCCATGGAGTGTTTCCTGCATTGGCTTGAGGTTGAGGTTTCATCCGGAAGGGAAGTGTCGGAATGGGAGGCGTCTGAAAAACTGACCTCATTCAGGGCTTTGATACCGGGTTATAGAGGAAACAGTTTCGAAAACATCTCCGCTTACGGCCCTTCTGCAGCTCTTCCTCATTACTCCACTCCTGAAGAGGGCTCTGCTGTCATACGTCCGGAAGGCCTTTATCTGGTTGATTCCGGTGGTCAGTATCTTACCGGAACCACCGACATCACGAGAACCGTCCCTATGGGAAAATGTTCCGATCTCGAGAAGGAGGATTACACCCTTGTCCTGAAAGGAATGATAGACCTGTCTATGGCGGTCTTCCCGCGTGGAACGGCAGGTTGCCAGATAGATGCACTTGCACGCATGCCTTTGTGGAGGGCGAAACGAAATTTCGGCCATGGAACCGGCCATGGAATAGGATACTATCTTTGTGTACATGAAGGACCGCAGAGCATCCGTTATCAATACAATCCGCAGCCGCTGCTTCCTGGAATGGTTACATCAAACGAGCCAGGTCTTTATCGCGAAGGAATGCATGGAATAAGGCACGAGAACATTGTTCTGTGCCGTAAAGCCGGAGTTTCAGAGTTCGGTGAATGGCTGGAGTTCGAGACTCTTACATGCTGTCATATAGACATGTCGGCAGTAATCCCGGAACTTCTTGGAGAAGAGGAAATGGAATGGCTAAGGAATTACAACTCATGGGTTTACGACACGCTTGCCCCACTCCTTCCGGAGGAGGTTGCCAAGTGGTTGTCACATAAGGTTTCCGATTGTTAGTTAGACTGCTTGAGCCGGACTTCGTCCACACCTTCGATTTCGCTGATACTGTTCATTACAAAACGCAGTTCGTCAGCCGAATGTATGCAGAAATCAATGGTACAGGTACCGATGTTGTCTTTTGTCTCTGTGCCTAGTCCTCTCATGGATAGTTTCAGTTTTTCGGTGATGCAGTCTATCAGGTCGCTGAGAAGATGGTATCGGTCTACAGCCACGACAATTATCCTGACAGGGTACAGAAGATCCGGACTTTCGTGGAATTCGGCTTCATGAATCAGGTTTCCATGCTGCGATGCCAGGCGTATGAGTGTCTGACAGTCTCTTTTATGCAGGGTCAGATGTTCAATGTCATCTCCAAATCCGATGATCTCATCACCAGGGAGAGGATTACAGTGAGGACATCTTATGTATGTAGGTTTCGGTTGTTTGGCCAGATATGAGCTGACAGCTTTCTTTGCCTTATATGTCACCATGTGCCCCTGCCAGTCTTCCTTGATCTGAATCTCGTCCGCAAGTCCGATTTCTATGCAATCTCCTCTATGGAGCAGGGTCTTTACTGAAGACAGTTTGCCGTTGATACGTGCGAACTGTGCCCTTTCTCCGATCTTGCTATGTATCTGGAAGGCGAAGTCAATTGCTGTGGCACCCTTCGGGAGAACAATGTTTTCTCCTTTAGGAGTGAATACCATGATGTCATCATTATATTCGAAGAGCAGTCGTACGTCGTCAATGAAATTGGAATTGACGCTGTCCTCGGCAACTTTCTTCAGCACGTTCCTGAAATTCTCCAGCCAGAGAGTGAGATTCTCGCTTGTCTGCTCTGCAGCACATCCGAGTCTTGACTTTCTGACCATTCTTTCGGATGCGATGTGGATCTCTTCCCATCCGCCTGTAGCGTTGAGGATGCTCACGTGGAGACTCTCATATCCGTTTTCCTTAGGTGCATCTATGTAGTTCGAGAAGCTGCCCGGACGTTCCTTGAAATGGTCTGTAAGAATGGAATATATCATCAGACTCATATTCTTTTCAGAAATTCCGCTGTTGTCCGGAAATATGATTCGGATGTAATGCTTGTCCTGGACATGGCTGAAGTCGCAGCCTTTTGTCTTCATCTTCCTCCAGACGCTGTAAGGCATCCTGTACCTTATCTGAGTCCTGACATTGATGCCATTGGCCGCCAGACATCCATGTATATGGTACATGAGGTTTTCCATGACATCTTTCTCGTTCTCCTTTTCCCTGGTCAGCATTCCTTCTATTTCGGCAAAATCCCTAGGGCATCTGAATTTGAAGGAAAGGGTCTCGAGTTCGGATTTGATATGATAAAGTCCGAGACGGTTGGCAAGAGGAGCATAGAAGTAGTCTGTCTCGCCTGCAATCTTCATCTGTTTGTCAGGCTTCATGCTTTCAAGCGTCCTCATGTTGTGAAGGCGGTCGGCAAGCTTGAGAAGCACGGCACGAACGTCATACTGCATTGATTCCAGCAGCTGGCGGAAATTGTCGATCTGTTTGGAGTGACTGTATTTCTCCTTCTTTTTCTTTGTAACGACATCAACAAGGAAGGCTACATCTTCACCGTAACGTTCCTTGATCTCTTCTATCGTATGGTCTGTGTCTTCCACCACATCGTGCAGAAGGGCAGCAATGACAGGATTGGCACCCAGTTCAAGCTCTTCGGCAAGAATCCTCGCTACTGCAATCGGATGTATGATGTATGGGTCGCCTGATTTGCGGAATTGATTTCTGTGGGCATCATTCGCCAGTTCATAGGCATCCTTGATTCTCGCCATGTCTTCTGGCGAAACTGTGCGGTTGAGGACTTCATATAGTCCTGCTACACCATTGTCGATGATGGTCTGATAGTCTGTCATAGGACAATTGTTTTAGTCGACTACGTTACATGCGAAACCGCTAATTTCGGAAAATAATTTCAAAAGATGAACACTATGCCGTGTTTTTTATAGTGCATATAAAAGAAAAACGGCTGGCAGGGAGTCCCTGTCAGCCGTAATATATCAGAATTAATGATTAGCAGCAACCGCAGCAGAAGAATCCGTTTGCATGGCAGCATGCGTTGATTGCAACAGCACTGAAACCAAGAACGATGATTGCCACGAAGATGTAGCCGATGCATGTAAGTCTCTTTTCCCAGATCTTGTTGCTCCATCCGATAGTCTGGAATGCACTCCAGAAACCGTGAGTGAGGTGGAAACCAAGAGCACAGAACCATACGATGTAGAGTGCTGTCATCCACCAGTTCTTGAATGTCTCATTAAGAAGGAGATAAGGGTCTGTAGCATGCTCTCCCATTAACTCCTTGAGCTGCATTTCAGCCCAGAAATGTGAAAGGTGGAAAGCGAGAAGGCCAAGAACGATGATTCCGAGGACGAACATGTTCTTTGATGCCCATGATTCAGCTTTACCCTTGCTGCCCGATGCATAACGGTTGTAGCCGCCGCGTGCCTTCATATTGCCGTAAGTGAGGATGATGGCATAGATGATGTGAACGAGGAAGCCTGCAGCAAGTACAGGGACCATGATCGTTACGATAGGAAGTGCCATGAACTCGCAACCTTTTGCGAAAAGACCGTCAGCTGCACCGTAGCTTCCAGTGAAAGTGTCGATCACTGAGAAAAAGTTGATTGTCATGTGCAGGAGAAGGAACAAGATGAGGAAGAGGCCGCTTATGCTCATGATAAGCTTCTTGGTAATTGATGATAGTGCCATAGTTGTATAAAATCAGTTATAGTTAATAATCTGTCTTGATCATCGTGATTCTAACATGCAAAGATATATTCTTTCTTGCAAGTTTCATAATAAATCGATATTTTTGTTTGTCTGATTTTGATAACAACAGAAAATAATATTGAGATGAGTACTTATAAGAGAGTTCTGCTCAAATTGAGTGGCGAGAGCCTTGGAGGACCTTCAGGAAAAGGTATTGATGAAAACTGGCTTGCAGCCTATGCAGAGGAGGTTGCAGAAGCTGTGAAGAATGGCCTTCAGGTGGCCATTGTAATAGGAGGAGGCAATATCTTCCGTGGTCTGCAGGGCGTTGGAAAGGGATTCGACAGGGTTAATGGAGACAAGATGGGAATGCTTGCGACAGTCATCAATTCGCTCGGCCTGTCCATGGCGATCCGTTCTGCAGGAGTCGAGGCGGAAGTGTTTACTGCAACCCCTATGATGCCGGTTGCCAGATATTATATGAGGGATGATGCTGTGGCTGTCATGGAAAGAGGTGGTGTCGCTCTGATTGCAGGTGGTACCGGCAATCCATATTTTACAACGGACTCGGGTGCAGCCCTCCGAGCTTTGGAAATCGGTGCGGATGCCCTTCTGAAGGGAACCCGTGTGGACGGAGTCTATACGGCAGATCCGGAAAAGGACCCATCTGCAGTGAAGTATGACGAACTTACCTTCGACAAGGCTATCGAGGACCGTCTGAAGGTCATGGATCAGACAGCATTTGCCCTTTGCCGTGAAGGAAACATGCCGATCATTGTCTTTGACATGAACCAGAAAGGTAATCTTACCAAGCTGGTTAAAGGTGAAAAGGTCGGAACCCTCGTCCATGTATAGTCAGGGCCATTTCAATCAAAACAGAAATAACTAATACAATTATATTATGATTACAAAAGCAAAAGAAATTCTGTCAGGTGCGAAAGACAAGATGTCAAGTGCCGTACATCATCTTGAAGAAGACCTTAAGACATACCGTGCCGGTAAGGCTAATCCATTGGTGTTCAACAATGTAATGGTTGATTATTATGGATGTCCGACACCGCTTCCTCAGGTAGCGTCTGTAACCACTCCAGATGCTAAGACATTGATGCTTCAGCCTTGGGAGAAGAAGATGATTCCTCTTATCGAGAAGGCTATCCTTGATGCAAACATTGGTCTGACCCCTTCAAACAATGGTGAAAGCATCCGCTGCACTGTTCCACCTCTTACAGAGGAGCGTCGTAAGGAACTTATCAAGAAAGCGAAGAATGCAGGTGAGAATGCAAAGGTAAGTGTCCGTAATGCACGCCGTGACGCTATTGAGCAGCTTAAGAAGGCAAACAAGGAGGGAATGCCTGAAGATCTTCAGAAGGAATATGAGCAGCTCGTACAGAAGGAGACTGACGCTTTCTCAAAGAAGGTTGATGAACTCGTATCGGCAAAGGAGAAGGAAGTAATGACTGTCTGATCCGGATTCTGTATTGCATAATTGAAATTTATCCATATATTTGTAACCGCTACGGGAATTATTATGGGAATTTATCGATTTAGCAGCTTCGGTTTGGGATATTTCTATTATCTGACAAGATGATGGACCGGACGCTGCGTATCGTATGATAATAGATTGTTTATAATGCTGTCCGGTATATATCGGACAGCATTATTTTATGGGTCATGTTCCAGAGTATTAGGAGAAAAGATTTATGAGAATAGCGATACAAGGAGTAAAAGGATGCTTTCACGAGCAGGCTGCAAGGCTTTTCTATGAAGGACAAGGACGGGCAATTTCTGATATAGAGGAGTGCCTTACTTTTGAAGACCTTTATAAAAGTATGGAGACAGACAAGGCTGATGCTGCCGTAATGGCGATAGAGAATACAGTTTCCGGTGGATTGCTTCCTAATTTCGAGCTGCTCCGCAAATATGACCGGAAGATCAAGGGAGAGGTGTTTCTTAGGATCCAGCAGAACCTCATGGCTCTTCCTGGTCAGAAGATAGAGGATATCAAGGAAGTCAGGACCCATTATATGGCAATAAACCAGACCCGAGAGTTCTTTAAGGATTATCCGTGGATCAGGCTGGTGGAGTCTGAAGATACAGCCAAGAGTGCTGCTGAAATAGCCTCTGAAAACCTGAGGGGAGTGGGAGCAGTGGCCTCCGAACTTGCCGCCGAAATATATGGTCTCGAGATCCTTGCGGAAAGTATAGAAACCTATAAACAGAACTTCACAAGATTCCTGATCTTTGATGATGGTCTTGAAATAGATAGGGAGAAGGTCAACAAAGTTTCAATGTGCTTTACATTGCCTCATGAGCCGGGATCTCTTGCCCATGTACTTACGATATTGTCATTTTATGGGATGAATCTGACCAGAATCCAGTCTCTTCCTATACCTGGTCATGAATGGCAGTATTTCTTTTATGTGGACATAAAGTATGAAAACCGTCTGCGTTATGAGCAGGCAGTTGCTGCAGTCCGCCCGCTGATGGAGGATCTTGATATACTGGGCGAATATGTCGCTGCAATCTGAAAGGCATAGAATATCAATACAAGTAAATTCAAGGACATGATAATACAACCAGCAGAAAGGACAGAAAGTGTACAGGAGTATTATTTCTCCAGGAAGCTTAAGGAAATTGCTCAAATGAATCAGCAAAGGGCATCTTCTGGTGAAGATCCGGTGATAAATCTGGGCATAGGCTCGCCTGACGGCATGCCTCCGGCACCTGCTGTGGCGGCATTATGTGAAGAAGCCAGGCAGCCTGGCAATCATGCATATCAGAGTTATGTCGGGCTTCCTGAATTGAGGGAGGCATTTGCTGAGTGGTACGGCAGATGGTATGGCGTGACTCTTGATCCTAAGTCGGAAATCCAGCCCCTGGTGGGTTCCAAGGAGGGAATCCTTCTCATTTCTCTTGCATTTCTGAATAAGGGTGACAAGGTTCTTGTCCCGGATCCAGGCTATCCTACATATTCATCAGCTTCCAGACTGGTAGAGGCAGAGATCCTCACATATGACCTCAGGCAGGACAAGGGATGGGAACCGGATTTCGATGCTTTGGAAAAGATGGACCTGACAGGAGTGAAGATAATGTGGACCAATTACCCGAATATGCCTACAGGTGCTCCTGCTACTGAATCTCTATATTCAAGACTTGTCGCCTTCGGAATGAGGCACGGAATACTGATCTGCAATGACAATCCATATAGCTTCATATTGAATGACAATCCATTGTCTATTCTTGCACAACCGCAAGCCAAGGATTGCTGTCTTGAGCTGAATTCTCTGAGCAAGGCCCATAACATGGCTGGCTGGCGTGTCGGTATGGTGGCTGCAGACAAGGAAATAATCGCTCAGATACTTAAGGTAAAGAGTCAGATGGATTCAGGAATGTTCAAGCCTCTTCAGCTAGCAGCAGTTCAGGCTCTGTCTCAGGGTAAGGAATGGTTTGACTCCCTTAATGCGGAGTATGCACTCAGACGGCAGCTGGCAGGAAGGATATTCGATCTGCTGGGTGCGGAATACGAGAAGGATTCAGCTGGAATGTTCCTTTGGGGAAAGGTAGATGCCGGATTGGGCAAGGAAGATAAATCGGCAGGAGAATGCCTGTCTGACCTCATCCTTTATAAAGCAGGGGTTTTCATCACCCCGGGCTTTATCTTCGGAAAGAATGGAGAGAATTACATCCGTATATCTCTTTGTGCAAAGCCAGAAGTTCTCTCGAGGGCCGAGCAGAAGATCAGAATAATATTAGAGGATAAGGAGCATCTGGATTTTTAATTGAACATAGACAGGATTTATGAAAGTTGGAATAATAGGTCTGGGTCTGATAGGAGGATCCATGGCAATAGATCTGAAGAGGAAAGGATTTGCTTCTGAAATATTAGGTGTGGAGGCAGATCCGGTAAATGCGGCAGCTGCCGAAAAGATCGGTCTGGTTGACAGATTGATCGACCTGGAGGGGTGCCTGGAGCAAGCTGACCTTATTGTTCTCGCAGTGCCGGTCGGAGCGGCAGTGAGGATGCTCCCGAAGATTCTGGACCGTATTTCGGAAACCGGTGCTGACGACAAGACCGTTATAGACGTATGTTCAACCAAAGAGCAACTGGCACGATGTGTAAAGTACCACTCGAGAAGGGATAGATATGTGGCCACACATCCTATGGCAGGAACTGAGTACAGCGGCCCTTGGGCTGCCATGCCAGGCCTTTTCGATGGCCATGCATGCATAATCTGCGATCAGGAGGAATCGTCTGCAAAGGCAGTGAGGGTTGTGGAGAAGATGTATGAGACGTTGAATATGAGAACAATATACATGAACTCATCGAATCATGACGTACACACTGCATATGTGTCTCACATCTCTCATGTCACTTCTTTCGCTTTGGCACTTACTGTCCTTGATAAGGAAAAGGATGAAAAGCATATATTTGACCTTGCTTCGGGAGGCTTTTCATCGACTGTCCGTCTTGCGAAGAGCAGCCCGGATATGTGGACGCCGATACTGTCTCAGAACAGAGACAATGTGTTGCATGTGATGGATACCTACATTGAAAAGATGATGGCTTTCAGAAATGCAATCGATCAGGATGATGAAGATAAAGTCAGGGAACTCATTCAGGAAGCGAATAAAATACGTAGAATAATCAGATAATACATATAATTATGGCAACGAAGAAATTAGATCTCATTCCCCTTTATGATTGGGGTATGTTTACAGAGCCCAGACCAAGTGTAGTGGCAGGTCCGTGCAGTGCTGAATCAGAGGAACAGGTGATGGAAACTGCAAGGGGACTCAAGTCTTTTGGTATCAATGTCTTCAGAGCAGGAATCTGGAAGCCGAGAACTCATCCGGGTTGCTTCGAAGGTGTGGGTACGGAAGGACTCAGATGGCTTCAGAAAGTCAAGAAGGAGCTTGGACTGAAGATATCCACGGAAGTGGCGAGCGAAAAGCATGTGTTTGAATGTCTTAAGTTCGGAGTCGACCTTGTATGGTTAGGAGCGAGAACCACTGCCAATCCTTTCCTTGTTCAGGAAATTGCCGATGCTCTCAAGGATACGGACATTCCGGTGCTTGTCAAGAATCCTGTGAATCCGGATCTGGATCTGTGGATCGGTGCCTTGGAACGTCTCAACAGGGCCGGAATCAAGAAACTTGGAGTTATCCACAGAGGTTTCTCTACCTTTGAGAAGATCAACTATAGGAATGATCCCCAGTGGCAGGTGGCGATTGAACTCCGCAGCCGTTATCCCGAGCTTCCTTTCTTCGTGGACCCAAGCCATATGGGTGGAAGCAAGGATTACCTCGAGGAAATTTCACAGAGGTCGCTTGACCTTGGCTTCGAGGGACTTATGATAGAATCTCATTGTAACCCTTCATGTGCTTTGAGTGATGCGAAGCAGCAGCTTACTCCGGAAGAACTTCAGGACCTGCTTGAGAATAAGATCAAGGTAAGGGATGCGGATTCAGATGCTCCTGAATGGAAGGAGAATATCGACCAGCTTCGAGCAAAGATCGATATAATCGACGAGAACATACTTTATGCCCTTGGTTCAAGAATGAAGATAAGCCGTCAGATAGGAGAGTACAAGAAGAATAACAATATCGCTATTCTTCAGGCCTCCAGATGGGATGCCGTACTGGCCAAGGTCATAGAAAAGGGCAATGAATACGGCCTGTCAGAGAAATTCCTGAAGGATGTATTCAATGCTATACATGAAGCTTCTGTTGAAGCACAGAAATAAATCGGTTCTTTTCTTCTTCAGAGAGGAATTCCGTCTTTATCGGAGTGTAAAAGAGCCTGAGCTTGAGATTGCCGGGGATGCGTCCATAGTCACGTACTCTCTGGCAATCTTTTTCTGTAGTCATCACAACGGAAGTCGGGAATTCATCGGCAGCATCTGCTATGGTACGGATATCACTGTGGGTAAACTTGTGATGGTCAGGGAAGTTAAAGTGCCTCATTATGCTATAGCTGCTGCTGAGAAAGTGCTTGAACGGAAGGTCGTTAGCAATACCGCTGAACAGCACCAGTCTCTTGGCGTAAAGATACCTGGCATCTCCTTCAGGATATATCGCTCCCGGTGTGTCGTACGTGATGGTTGTAAAGAACAGGTTCTGCTTTTTCCCTCCTTTGCGGAAGCCCACGCACTGTCCCTGATCATATCCGGAAAGACCTAAGGCTTCAGCCCATTTGCTCTTCTGCCATGCATCTAATGACGGTGGACACTTCGACACGATCACGACATCGGCGGAACTGATTCTTTCGGGAAGATCGCGAAGTCTGCCTATCGGCATGAGATGATCCTTGAATATAGGCCTGTTATAATCTACCAGAACGATAGAAAGATCGGCCTTGATTGCTCTATGCTGGAAAGCATCGTCAAGAATGATCACGTCAGCCTTTGGAATGTTCTTGTGCCTGCATCTCCTGGCTTTTTTAGAGGAGTGGAGCTTTTCAGGATCTGAAAGAAAGCGGCAGCCTTCCACTCTTGAACTGTCCACAGCTACCGTTATGGAAGGAAATTTCTTCTTTATCTGCAGAGGTTCGTCTCCATACTCCTTGGCCTTGCCGTCCAAAGGAACCTGCTGGAAGCCCTTTGTCGATCTTTTATAACCTCTTGAAAGTACGGCGATGTTCTTCCCGGCCCATTCCTCTTCATTAAGGAGGGTTCTGATAAGCATTTCCGTATGTGGTGTCTTCCCCGTTCCTCCGACAGTAATATTGCCGATACATATGGATGGCACCTCAGTCCTGTGGACTTTCTTTAGTCCACAGTCGTACATGAAGTGTCTGAGCTTCAGGATAAGCCAGTACGGGAAAAGCAAAATCTTGTCTATCATTTGTCCAATGTTAAAAGTCTACGTAGATTCCAAAGCGGAGTCCGCCCCACTTGCTCATCCATGAAAGATTGGCGTCTCTATATGTGATTCTTTGGAAATATATTATTCTAAGCAACTTGAATATATTCTCAAGTCCCACTCCGACTTCCATGTATGGCATGTTGCCGAGAGGTCTTGTACCTTCAGGAATCATGAAGAGGCCTGGTGTGACCATCGGGTTGTTCTGGTCAGAAAGTGTACCGTAGAGACCGTTGAACACGAGGACCTCACGCAGGTTCAGCTTCTTAAGGAGAGGTATACGGTTGAAGATCATACCCTTCATGTGCCATGTAAGGTTCATCTGTACTGACCTGTCGCTGATGAATTCCAAGGCATTCAGCATGTGGAATGATTCTCTTCTGTAGGAGAAGGACTGGTTGGCCTCGGCAATTACGAGAAGCGGCCAAGGAACCTGATTCCACACACCGCCTGCGGCAATTCGTGCATCGAGGAATCCGGCGACAGACAGACGGAAACGCTTGAAAATGTTGAGGTCTGTCCTGTTGTAATTGTATTCTCCGCCAAGAAGTCCCTTGACTCCAAGCCTATGCGAGAGGGTAAAGATAGGGGTATCCTTATCTATATTCGCCCTTTGCGACACCATGTTCATGGCCTTTTCTCCCGGAGCCCATCTAAGTGAGACACCGAATTCGGCAGTCGTAAGGCTCGGGATGCGGGTGATTATTCCGTTTGGATTCATCACCTCATATCTCAGAGTGGTAGGGTCGTTTTCCAAAGTTGCCGGAGTGTAGTGGTCGTGCTCGAACCAGAAGCTTGACCTGAAGCTGTTGGACCACTGCTTGTCATACTGGATGTTAGCCTTCCTTATATACTGAAGCTTGGTAGGCTGTGCAGCCTTGAGGGATGTCAGGATACCATGCTGGTCGGTAAGGATTTCCGGGCTGAATATATCATAGGTATAAGAGACCGACAGGTTGTTCAGCGGCCTTTCGTCCGGGTGGTAATGCTTGTCGTTGAAACTGTGGGTAAGTTTCAGGTTGTACTTGAATTTCTGGTCATTGGTACCATATGCAAGATATCCGCTGGCAAACCATCTCTTTGAGAGGTTGGCTGTCGTCATACCTCCGATACGGAATCTGGCCTTTTCGATGTGGTTGTATCCGGCAACAGCGAATACGGAACCGAAGTCAAATTTAGAAGTCGACTTGGATCCGGAAGTAGGGACATATTCTGAAACAATTGCATCCATGACCTTCATCCAGAATGTCATCGAAGACTTTTCCGTGATTTCTTTGGATGCCTGAGCTACCGTAGACTCCCTTTTGTTAAGCGGTACGAGACGGTTCTGTTCCCAATAACTGTCGTCGACCTTCTTTGCGTCAGGAAGAATTTCCAGAGGGCCGTCGATGGAGTAGGCTTTGTGTCCTTTAAGTCTGCTTTCGTCGGTGTTGTGATTGTTGAAGGCTCTGGTCTGATGGGCAAAGACGCCTTGCGTACCCTCTATCACTGCCAGATTCACATACGAATCTTCCCTTTTCAACGCCCATAATCCCTCGTCTGTGAGCTGGAATTCCTGGTCTATCCTAAGCTTGTCGATCCAGTTGACGTTGCTGTTTGACGGGAAGTTCATCTGAACCTTCTTGATGGAATACTTGCCGTCATTGGTGATGTAAAGCCTTCCAGTGAAACCGAAACTCTCGCTGTTGTAAGGTACGAATGCCAGGTCGATGCAAGGAATATTGTCAACCTTTACCGTGTCCATGATATAATACTTATAATACATGGTTCCCAGCGTAGATGAGATAGGGGATACGAAACGGTTGGCGATGAATGTTATCTCATTGTCAAAGATGTCGACACCTGTGAATATCAGCTCCAGTGTTGATGTGAGACCTCCGTTGTGGTCAAACTCCTTGTCAAATCCGATGTGTTTTGTCGCTTTCCTGACGGTCTTCTCCTGCTTCGGGTTCTTCCTGTAATAGTAGTCGCACATGTTCTCCCTTATGGAGAAGGTAAGGATAGGCTTTCCTGTTACCTCAGATGTGTCGATATACTGTCTCAGATACTCCTGCTTCTTCTTTTTCTCAAAATCCGGGTGGTAGTCCTCAAGTGACAGGGTGAGTTTCTCATAAAGGTCGCAGCTGTAGTAGTCCTTGTCCTCGATCCTGTTCTTGTCCTTGTTGGCTATCACATTCTTTATGAGTTCGACTGCAGGATTGTCCTTTTTGCGGTATTTTTCTCTCTTGGGCTTTACTACGGCACTTGTAATTTCAAGTCTTTCCTGTTTGAGAAGAATCTTCAGTCCGGTGTTCTTTCCCGGCTTCAGGGTGATGACCTTCTTCTCGTAGCCGACGGCTTCTACCACAAGTGAGTTTACGCCAGAGTTGTCGGCAAGATAGAATTCGCCGTTATAGTTGGTGAGGCAGCCGGTTGAGGTACCCTTGAAATACACAGCAATATACTCCATCGGCTTGTTTGTCAGGGAGTCGATTACGATTCCGCTGGCCGAGTGGCTCTGTGCTGCGGAATGAAAAGGTATCGAAATGAATGCCAATAGAATAATGAATAGTTTTCGTCGCATTTCAGTTTAGTATAATAGTATTTATCAGATTCCATAAATGTTGCCTGCGTCAGGAGCGTCCTCCATGCCCCATCTGTCGGCGATATAGTCCAAAGTGGAGAACAATTCCTCCGGCTCATTCAATGTAACCAGCTTCAGTCTGGTCTCCTTGAAGTCATGAAGTCCCTTGAAATAACATGAGAGATGCCTTCTCATTTCAAGAACACCCACTCTGTCTCCTTTGATTTCCAGGGATTTTGCAAGATGCCTCTTTGCCAAAGCCACTCTGTCGATGACGCTCATCTGCGGCATTATCTCTCCGGTCTGGAGGAAGTGCTTGATCTCCTTGAATATCCAAGGATGTCCGTAGGTGGCACGTCCTATCATTATCCCGTCCACACCGTAGCGGTCAAAATACTCCTTTGCCTTCTGAGGCGAATTGATGTCGCCGTTTCCGATGACAGGAATATGCATTCTCGGATTTTCCTTCACCTTTCCTATCAGCGTCCAGTCAGCCTCTCCGCTGTACATCTGGCATCTGGTGCGTCCATGGATGGTAAGGGCCTGTATTCCTGCGTCCTGCAGCCTTTCGGCAAGTTCGACTATTATCTTTGAGTCTTCATCCCAGCCCAGGCGGGTCTTGACAGTGACGGGAAGCTTGACCGCGTCCACAACCCTTCGTGTGATCTCCACCATCTTGTCCGGCTCCCTCATCATTCCCGAACCGGCACCCCTGCGGGCGATCTTGTTCACCGGGCATCCGAAGTTTATGTCAACAAGGTCGGCACCATGACCTCCTGCGATTTCGGCTGCCCTTTCGGCCATCTGTGCAGCATCGACCATCGCTTCAGGAATGTTTCCGTAGATCTGTATTCCGATCGGGGCTTCATGCTCGTATGTCACCAGCTTTTCCAATGACTTGCGTGCATCCCGGATCAGACCGTCGGATGATATGAATTCGGTGTACATCATATCGGCTCCATATTCCTTGCATATGAATCTGAAGGATGCGTCTGTCACATCCTCCATAGGGGCAAGAAACAAGGGCCTGTCACCGAGATTTATATCACCGATATTCATAATAGCCGGCAAAGGTACAAAATATCATCTGTTTGAACAAGTGGATTTTAGTCAACTTAAGCGACTGTAAATTTGTGAAGTGTGGTATGTTTTTGTAACTTTGCTGAGTTTATGTAATATGAAAGAATATGGCAAAGATCAAGACTATAGGCGTCCTGACTTCAGGAGGAGATGCACCGGGAATGAATGCTGCGATAAGGGCGATAACAAGGGCTGCAATATATAACGGATGGAAGGTGAAGGGAATCTACAGAGGCTGGCAGGGGCTCATAAACAATGAGATCAGGGACTTTACTTCAGAAAGCGTAAGTGGAACCATCAACAGAGGAGGAACCATCCTCAGGACAGCGAGAAGCAAGGATTTCATGAATGAAGAGGGACGTGCCAAAGCATATGAAAACATAAGGAACAATGAGATCGATGCTCTGATTGTCATCGGTGGAAACGGTTCCCTTGCAGGAGCTCAGACCATTGCGGCGGAATACGACCTTCCGTGCGTCGGACTTCCTGGAACGATTGACAACGACCTTTATGGAACGGATACGACGATAGGATATGATACAGCCTTGAACACCATCATGGACTGTGTCGACAAGATACGTGACACGGCCAACTCGCATAACAGGATCTTCTTTGTCGAGGTTATGGGACGAGATGCCGGTTTTCTTGCCCAGAATGCAGCAATAGCGACGGGTGCGGAAGCCGCGATCATACCGGAGGACCGTGCAGACGTAGACCAGCTTGCCACTTTCATCGGAAGAGGTGTCCGCAAAAGCAAGAACAGCTCTATTGTCCTTGTGTCCGAAAGCAAGAAGGACGGCAGCGGAGGAGCTCAGTACTATGCTGACAGACTTATAAAGGAATACCCTGAGTATGAGGCACGTGTAACCATTCTCGGTCATCTTCAGAGGGGAGGTATCCCTACAGCCCAGGACCGTATTCTCGCCAGCCGTCTTGGTGTCGCTGCAATCGATGCCCTAAAGGATGGTCAGCGCAATATAATGGTGGGTGTAAAGAACGACCAGATCGTATATGTGCCTTTCAACAAGGCGATAAGAATCGACAAGCCTATCGACAGAGAGCTGATAAATGTGCTCAATGTACTTTCAATCTGATCATAGAAACACATAAATAATAACATGAAAAAGACATTACTTTCAATTTCGGCAGCTTTGCTGGCTTTTGTGGCTGTTGCTCAGAATGAATGGCAGGACCCAAGGGTCAACCATGTCAACCGTATGCCTATGCATACGTCTTATTTCGCTTTTGCTCCCGGCGAGGAGTTCATTGCAGAAGAATCTTCCAATTATCTCACTTTGAACGGAAAATGGAAATTCAACTGGGTTGAGGATTCAGACATGAGGCCTTTGGATTTCTACAGGACCGACCTTAACGACAAGGGCTGGGATGAGATTCCGGTACCTGGAATGTGGGAGAACTATGGCTATGGAGACAGACTCTATGTCAACATCGGTTATCCATGGAAATTCCAGTATGAAAGCAATCCTCCTCATTTTCCTGTCAAAGGAAATCATGTAGGCTCATATAGAAAGGAAATCGAGATCCCTGCGGATTGGAACGGCAAGGACATCATTGCACGTTTCGGGTCCGTAACATCCAATATCTACCTTTATGTGAACGGCAAGTTCGTCGGCTACAGCGAGGACAGCAAGCTTGAAGCCGAATTTGATGTGACAAAATTCGTCAAGCCTGGAAAGAATCTCTTTGCATTCCAGGTGTTCAGATGGTGCGACGGAACCTATCTTGAAGACCAGGACTTCTTCCGTTATTGCGGAGTGGCACGCGACAGTTATCTTTATGCCAGGGAAAAGAACCGTCTGGAGGACCTGAGAGTGGTCGCTGACCTGGATCAGAACTATCAGAACGGTATCCTTAATGTGGCTATGGACATCAAGGGCAACTGTGAAGTCGATCTCAAGCTTTCTGATGCATCAGGAAAGGAAGTGGTTTCTGGAAAGGTGTCAGGAAAGGGTCACAAGACACTTGCTTTCGATATTGAGTCTCCTGAAAAATGGACAGCTGAAACTCCATATCTTTATGATCTGACAGCGACTGTCTCATATAAGGGAAAGCCGGTTGAGGTCATTCCTTTCAAGGTCGGTTTCCGTAAGGTGGAACTTGCAGGAGCACAGGTGCTTGTAAACGGAAAACCAGTGCTTTTCAAAGGTGCGAACCGTCATGAGATGGATCCTGACGGAGGTTATGTCGTTTCAAGAGAAAGGATGCTCCAGGATGTGCTCCGTATGAAGCAGCTCAATATCAATGCTGTGCGTACATGCCATTATCCTGACGACGCTTATTTCTATGAGCTGTGTGACAAATATGGACTTTACATGGTTGCAGAGGCCAATATCGAGTCTCACGGTATGGGATACGAAGAAGAGAGTCTTGCCCACAGGGAGGATTTCCTTGCAGCCCATATGGAGAGGAACCAGAGACATGTACAGCGTTGTTTCAACCATCCTTCAATCATCTTCTGGTCAATGGGTAACGAGGCCGGATTCGGCGAGAACTTCAAGAAGGTATATGACTGGATAAAGGCAGAGGATCCTACAAGACCGGTGCAGTACGAACGTGCGGAAGGCAACGACTGGACTGACATCTACTGCCCTATGTATCATTCATATGATGCTGATATAAAATTCTGTGAGAACAATCCTTCAAAGCCTCTCATCCAGTGCGAGTATGCTCATGCAATGGGTAACTCGATGGGAGGACTCAAGGAGTATTGGGATCTTATCCGCAAGTATCCTGCATATCAGGGTGGATTCATCTGGGATTTCGTTGACCAGTCTGCCCGTTGGACAACTCCGGAAGGCGTTCAGGTCTATGGTTATGGCGGAGACTTCAACAGATATGACGCTTCGGACATGAACTTCTGTGACAACGGCATCATCAATCCTGACAGAGGATTCAATCCTCATGCTTATGAGGTAAAGTATGTATACCAGCCTGTATGGACGTCACTTGCAGGTCCTAAGACCCTTTCAGTATATAATGAATATTTCTTCAGAGACCTTTCTGCATATTATATGGAATGGGAAGTGCTTGCTGACGGCGTTGTGGTGGAAAAGGGAATCGTGGACAAGATTGGCGCAGCTCCAGGCCAGACGGTCCAGCTTGCTCTTGATTATGACGACTCATCTGTAAATGACGGAAGAGAGTGGCTTCTGAATGTATATTATAAGCTCAGAAAGGCAGAACAGCTTCTTCCTGCCGGTTTTGTTGCAGCCTATGAGCAGATTACCCTTGCGTCTTATGATTTCCCTGAGATGAAGATGGAAAACAGGAAGGTCAACAATGTGGCTGTGGAACTTCCGGTGCTTATCACAGATGACACTCAGAAGGTTATTGTCAAGGGCGAGGACTTTGTGATTGACTTCAACCGCTGGACAGGCTTCATCACTCATTATGAGTATGCCGGTAGGGACATGCTTGTCAGAGGTACCTCGATTGTTCCTAATTTCTGGAGAGCCGGAACAGATAATGACTACGGTGCAAATCTTCAGCAGCGTTTTGTGGCATGGAAGAATCCTGGATTCAACCTTGAGGGCCTGAACTATGCGATGGAGGACGGTCTTGCTGTCGTCAAGGCTGATTACGGTCTCTTCGAGGATCGTTCTACCAAGCTCAGCATCACCTATACTATCAACAATTCTGGAGAGATCATGGTAGAGCAGAAGATGACCGCTTCCAAGGAGAGGGAAATGACACCACTGTTCCGTTTCGGTATGACATTCAAGATGCCTCTTGATTATGACACTATCGAATTCTACGGCAGGGGACCTCATGAGAATTATTCCGACAGGAACAATTCATCCAAGATAGGAATTTACCGTCAGAGCGTCGAGGAGCAGTTCTATCCTTATATCCGTCCTCAGGAAAACGGTAACAAGACCGATTTGAGATGGTGGAAGATGATCAACAAAGGCGGCTTCGGTTTCGGCTTCCATTCCGACAAGCCTCTGTCTGCATCGGCTCTATATTACAGCATGGATTCTCTTGATGACGGCTGGCAGAAAGACCAGAGACATTCACCTGAGGTGAAGAAGACAGACTATGTGAATGTGTGCATCGATAAGGTTCAGATGGGTCTCGGCTGTATTGACAGCTGGGGTGCATGGCCTCGCTGGGAGTACATGATTCCATATCAGGACCATACTTTCACATTCATTATCTCTCCTGTAAAGGATTCATATGAAATGCATTTCTAAACAGATTCTGATAATTGCCGCCGTAATGCTCATGAGTGTCTCATGTGCCTGCGGCGGCAATGAAAATCAGCCGGTACAGCAGACTCCCGAGGCTGACTGCACATCAGGGGACACTCTAAGATGTGCGGATTATGATAGTGTATACGTAGAAAACTGTAGAATGTAGGTAAAGCAATCAGGATGGCAGCAGCAAAGACAAAGACAGTGTGGTTCTGCAAGGCTTGCGGAAATGAAAGTCCCAAATGGATGGGACGATGCCCCGCGTGTGGCGAATGGAATACTATGGTGGAAGAGACTGTCGCAACAGGAAAGAAGTCGGGTACACAGTCTGTGTCGGTTCCGGGTGCGGGACAAAAGCCTATGCCGCTTTCCGAAATAGATTCCACCCGTGAACAGAGGATATCTCTCAACAATGCAGAAGTAGACCGGATCCTTGGAGGAGGACTGGTCGAAGGATCCCTTGTCCTCATAGGAGGAGAGCCGGGAATAGGCAAGTCGACCTTGTCGCTGCAGATTCCGCTTCATTGCCCGAATCTCAAGACACTTTATGTGACAGGAGAGGAAAGTGCAGGTCAGGTCAAGCTCAGAGCAGCCAGGATAGGAGGCGATGACAGCAACTGCATGATCTACAGTGAGACTCTTATGGAGAACATCATCGCTGAAGCCCGTGCCATGATGCCTGACCTGATGATTGTGGACTCTGTCCAGACAATGTTTTCAACAGGCGTGGAGTCTTCTCCGGGTTCTGTCACACAGATCAAGGAGACAGCTGCCATGCTTCTCCGTCTGGCAAAGGAGACAGGTATTCCGGTCATCCTGATCGGTCACATTACAAAAGAGGGTAGCATTGCCGGACCGAAGATTCTGGAGCATATCGTTGACGTGGTCCTTCAGTTCGAGGGAGATAACAGAGGTACCTACCGCCTTCTCAGAAGCATAAAGAACCGTTTCGGCTCGACCTCGGAGCTTGCTGTCTTCGAGATGACCGGCAAGGGTCTGAGGGAAGTGAGCAATCCTTCTGAAATGCTCGTCCCAATGCATGAGGACGGGTTGAGCGGAGTTGCGGTGAGTGCGATGCTTGACGGAACAAGGCCTTTCCTGATAGAGGTCCAGGCTCTGGTCAGCTCAGCTGCCTATGGAACTCCTCAGCGAAGTGCAACAGGCTTTGATGCCAGAAGACTCAATATGCTTCTGGCCGTCCTGGAGAAACGTGCGGGATTCAAGCTAAGCGTAAAGGATGTATTCCTTAATATGGCGGGAGGACTTAAGGTGAGCGATCCGGCCTGCGACCTTGCTGTGGTCGCTGCAGTACTTTCTTCCAACTTCGACTTTGCGGTACAGTCTGATATCTGCTTCGCCGGCGAAGTGGGACTCAGCGGAGAAATCCGTCCTGTGGCTCAGGCGGACAGACGCATAACAGAAGCCTCGCGTCTGGGATATAAACGAATATATATATCTTCTTATACCTCTCTTGATATGGAGCATGAAGGCATTGAGGTGGTGAAAGTTGCTGATATACCAGCCTTGTGCAGGAGTCTTTTTAAAGGATAGTCCTCAATTCTTTTGTTTTTTACGATATTAACAATACATTTGTCGAAAATTTAATGCCTTCTGGCAGACGCCCGTCCCTCTATGCTGTAGGGCGTCGATGATATAAGCAGACATAAATAAGGAAGTATAGTGGGGAAGTTTCGCAAGTCCCGCTGACTTTCAATATATTAGATAATCTGAAACTTGCGGAACCGAACTTGTTATGAAGAAGGGAATAGCTTCTGTGGTGATGACAGGTGTCATCGCTTGTTTTACATTGGGAACGGCTGTTTCATGTGTAAATGAAGAGTACACAGTCGAAGAAGACAGCCTTGACAGTAGTGTACAGGTATTTAAAGACGGAGTTCAACTTCCGGTTGGAAGTATTGACACTTTACGTGTCAAAGACATCAAGAAACTCGCTGGAGAAAGTCTTGATGCCTTTATCTCTGTTATGGAAGGAGGTGATTATTCATTCGGCCTCATGGATACTCTGATCATTTCAGATACCCTGAACAAGATGCTGGAGAAATTCAAGATCGATGCCTTCAAGTACAATGATCCGATCGAAATCGATCTGCAGAGCATAGATGTGTCCAAGATCAAGGTCGATGCCATGACTCTGCCGGAGGAAGGCCCATATAAGGTCTCTATCGCAGATATTGTCCAGAAACCGAATCTTCCTGTGATTGATGCAGTCGGAGTGCACGAGTCCATCGAGGCCGGCGTTTCGAAATATGTTCCTGACATGGGCAAACTTCAGCTTCCTGTAAAGGATATAACCGAAGATGTCAAGCTCGTTGAACTTCCTGAGGGTGAGAATATTCCATCATATGCATTGAGCGACACGCCTTTCAAACTTGATGAACGTGCCCTGTCGATGTTGGGAATGGTGATGAATTCAAGCTTTGAGGCTGTCGAGACAGTTCCTTTGAATCTTGAACTTCCTGAAGGAATCACTTCTGTCAATGATATCATCCTGCATGAGAATGCAGCTTTGGAGATTTCCATCGAAATGGTAGACCCGATTCTTTCATCGGGCAAGATTGTTCCGGATATTGACATTGACCTGCACAATCTTCTTCATCTGAAGGATATATCAGCTCATGACCATGCTGTCCTGGAGAGAGACTTCACCCTTTCGGCAAATGAGGATCCATCCAAGCACTATAAGGCAGTCAAGCGCTATTCTATTTCATCACTTGCCATAGAAAAGGACGACTGGACCGTCGAGAACGGCAAGGCTGTTCTCAAGCAGGAGAAGAGGATGATCGAGATACCGGTTCAGGGATCCATCAAGATGGAAGACTGTTACACTACGACTAACCTGATCCAGAAACAGAGGCATATCGAATTCCTCATGTCCATAAGATTCGTCGACTTCAGTATTGCGGATGTGGAGATGAGCGTTGAGCCAATAGTGGTCGAGCATAGCGAAAATGTGGCTGTGGCCTTTGATCCTGTCAAGCTTCCGGCTGAGATAAAGAGTCTGGATAATGTATCTTTCGACGAAAGTTCAATCATAGAAATGACATTGTCTCCAAAGAATATCGAGAAACTTGTCGATCTTGACATAATGCTTGAGCAATTCGAGATTGAATTCCCGCAGGGACTTGTGGTCAAGGATCTTGCAACAGGAGATATACCTTCGGATAACACCATTGAAGTAGCGGGAGAGGACCTTAAGGATGGATTTTCAAAGAGGATCCAGATTCTTGAATTCAATCTGCCTGAGCCGGATGCGGACCGTTATATTTCCTATAATGAGAAGATCAAGGTGTATACCAAGGTTTCAGCAGGTGGAGATGTGAGGAGTTCTCAGCTGCCGGTGAGGTCTCAGGATGACATCAGGTTTGACATCGATGTCAATGGAAAACTGACCATAGATGACTATAAGGCAAGGATTGCAGATTATGTATATGACTTTTCAGGTGATTTCCAGAAACAGTCTATAAAGGTGTCGCTGCCGGACGAAATCGCCGACCTTAAGGGTCCGATTGTAGTCTATCCGGAGGGCAGGCCTGTGGTGACCCTTGATCTTCATCTGCCGGAGCTTCCGCAAGATACGGACATCAGGATACTGGCAGACAACATCAGGATAGATTTTCCTGAAATGATAAGATTCAGGAATGTTCCATCTGAATATTCATATGACGAGGATAACGGAATCATAACTTTGGATGGCGAGATACCTTCTGAATTGAACCTTGAGGTGGACAGACTGATTGTGACTCCGTATTACGATGAGACTGATAAGAAATATTATGCTTTGGGCGACATTGAGATCACTGGAGGAATTGTGGTGACGGAATCAGATGTGACCATGGCTGATGTCGATAAACTCACATCACCAGAGTCTGAGGTGCGTATCTCTGCTTCTATTCCTGAAATGAAGCCGTCTAATGTCGACATCGACACGTATACAACGTCAATCGAGCATACTGTAGAAATTGAGTTTGATTTGGACGACATCGAAGAGATGGATATGATCAAGGAAATCGATTTCGTGAATCTGAAGGATGTGTTCATCACATTGGATATAGATGCACAGAAACTGATGTCGGAAATCAAGGCTGATATGGATTTCAATGTTGTGATCGACTTGCCTGAATTCATTGTAATTGAAGATTCAAGAGTCAAGGACGGCAAGCTTGAAATCAGTGACAGACTGGTTGACGGAAAGATCAGTATCGATCCTATTCCGGTCAAGGCACTTAAGGACCTGAACCTCAAGGAAGGACTCAATCAGAATATTGATATCAAGGGAAGCCTTGTGGTAAGTAACGCCAACATCGGAGTCTCTGCCCTTGATAAGAAGCATCTTATCAATATTGATATGGCCATCAAGAGCGATATTCCTGGATCAGAAGATGAAGTGATACTTATCAAGGATGTGTCAGGAAAGATCGACTTTCAGCTTGATCCGATCAGTGATTCAATTGACCTGTCTGATATGACATCACTCTTTGAGGAAGGAGGAAATTTCTCTGCAGACCTCGATCTCAACCGCTTCCATCTTGCATTGGATCTCAAGTCAAACCTGGTCGTTCCGGTAAATATGAAGCTTGACCTTATTCCATATTATGATGGTGTAGCTAAACCGGATGCTATCGATCCTCTTGAGCTTAACTTGACATCAGCTGAGTCTGTAGACAAGGTTTCCAATACCAGATTCTGGATATCCAACACGCAGGATGGCATGCCATCTGGATATCAATATATTAAGTTTGATATTCTTTCACTTTTGCGTACGATGCCAGAAAAACTCGAATTCAGTTTCTCTGGAGGAACAGACCCAAGCAAGAGCTGCTTGGTTGCCCTTGATCGGGCCCTTGTTCTTGAGGCAAATTATGAACTCGCTGTCCCTATGGAGTTTGGAGATGATTTCGAAATCACTTATAGAGACACCATCAGCTTATCTCCTAAACTCCTTAATCATGTCTTGAATAGCAGTGATATCGCTGTGAAGGGAGAGGTGACAAGCAGACTTCCGCTTCAGGTGACCATGTCTGTAAATCTTCTTGATTCTGAACAGAATCTGATCAGACTTGATCCTGCTTCCGGAAAACAGGTCATTCCTTCATCAGTGCAGGGTGAAGCTGCGACGACAGACCTTAACATCTTGCTTAAGAAGGAGCCTGGAACTGATGTGACAGACTTAAAATATTTGGAAGTTGCCGTTACGTTAGATTCCGGCAATGCTGCAGGTATTTCACTTAATGAAAATGACTACCTGACTGCAACAATCAAAATTGAACTTCCGTCTGGTATCGCGATAGATATAGAAGAGTTCATGCCATCAGAGGAGTAAATGAAAAAGCAGACTATTATTATGAAAACTAACAGTAAACATATCATATTATCATTTGTCCTTCTTCTTATGCCTCTTTTCATGGGGGCACAGGTAATCAAAGGCAGCTACTTCCTTGAGAACTCCATTGACAGGAACAAGATGAATCCGGCTTTTGCTCCAAGAGCTAATTATTTCCAGCTTCCTGTTATCGGAAACGTTTCATTAGGAATATATAACAACTGGTTGGGAATGAGTCCGTTTGTCTATCCTCTTGAAAACGGACAGATGGGAACCTTCCTGCATCCGTCAGTGTCGGTGGACCAGTTCAACAGCAACTTCCCGAAAAACCCTTTCCTGGATGTCGAGTTTGATTCCAATATCCTGAGTTTCGGATTCTATACAAAGTCACGTGCATTCTGGACCTTCGACCTGGGTCTGCATCTTGATGTGGATACCGACCTTCCCGGCGACCTGTTCAGGTTCCTCAAGCAAGGAACGGGATTGGGAAGCAACAGCTATAATATAGCGAATCTCAACGCATATGCGAGAGGTGTAGTTCAGGCTTCGATCGGATATTCCCGTGACCTTGATTTTCTCCTTGATGGATTGAGGGTAGGACTTAAGGCACGTTTCATTGCACCTGTCGTCTATGGTGGTCTGAATCTTGAGAATGTCCGTCTTTCCACTGACGAAAATTCATGGAGGATCGACACGGAAGGATATCTCAATGTTGCAGCCAGCGGTTTGGAACTGCTTATTCCTGAAATCAATCCTGATACACAGGAGTTTGCCATGCCAGAAGCCAAATTTGATAAGGACAAGTTCCTGGCAAGTCCGGTGGCTGGAACAGGAGTGTCGTTCGACCTTGGTTTTGAATATGAACTCAGCATAGGAAGCTGGTTTGACGGAATCACCCTTTCTGCAGCTGTTACCGATCTGGGACGTATTGCCTACAATGATAGTGCAGTGGCATCGTATATAACAAACGGTGGATTTGTCTGGGAAGGATTCAAGGATGTCACTCTTGATACAGATTATGCAGAACTTGCCAATAAGCTGATAGAAGAGGCAAAAGCCGGGTTGATGAATCTTACGGAGCAGCCTGGCCAGAAACTGTCGACATCGACGCTGCCTAAGTTCTATGTCGGACTTGAAGTGCCTTTCCTTAAAAAGACAATGAGTGTAGGACTCCTGTATTCTGCAAAGAAAAGCTACAGATACACAAGACATGACCTGATGGCTTCCTACAACCTTACACCATGCAAATGGTTCGCGTTGGGAGTGAATTATTCTTTCCTGAATACGGATAAATGTCTCGGATGCATACTTGAACTGACTCCTAAGGTAGGACCGACATTCAGAATCGGAGCAGACTACATCTTCTATGAATATGCGAGGACTCCATATCTGGAGGAAAATTTCATGATCCCGATTCTGCCGGTCGGCAGGACAAGCCTTAACTTCAATTTCGGTATTGCCTTCAATATCGGATCAAGATATGCTGAATAATCTGCCGTCAGTTCAGTGATGCGGCAAGTTCCATGATCTTGTCAAGTTTACGTCTGACTTCCCAATCGGGAGCTGTGCAGTTGTTTACCATTATAGAAAAGACCAAAGTGCCTTCCGGTGCGGTTTTGACGGACCATCCGTCACACTGTCCGGAAGGCATTATATATCCGCTATAGCACCTTATCCCGTTCATGGAGCCGCTTTTTACCCTTATCCTGCTCTTTATGTCTGAAGAAACACGACTCATATTATAATGAAGTGTGCCGTTGCCACCGGGTCTGGGCAGACTTTCCAGAAAGCAGCAGAAATTAGGAGAGCCGGCCATTGCATTCAGGAACCGGCAGAAGAATTCTGCAGATACCAGATTCTGTCTTGAAAGCCCGCTTCCATCCTGGATTCTTATTCCTGTGCAGTTTCCTGACATGAGTCTGCATAGAACGTCATTGACCGCCACATAGGATGAATCGTAGCTTGAGTGGGACCGGAGTTCTTTACCCAATGTCCTCAAGAGGGTTTCTGCATAGAGATTGTTGCTGGCGTGGTTTGTTGTGTATGCTATTCTGCTCAAAGACGGTGAAAAAGTTGATCCTGCAGTTATCCTGCTCGAGTCATCCGGCTTCCGGCGGTCTTTCCCCAGTTTATAGTCGGCAGCTCCCTCCGAACAGGTAATGCCTTTTCTTGAAAGCCACTCCACGAAATAGTGGGCACAGGTGTATTCCGGGAACTTGTTGCTGCAGTCCACTCTTTTTGTACCCCTGTCTATGCCTAATGTTCCTCTGATTTCTGCTACCGGTGCCAGGTCGCTGGTAAACATATAGAGTCTGTCCCCTGTCTTTGGCTTTCCGGTAGTGCAGGTGTATCTGAACTCCATCCAGGGTGCATCAGGGTAGGATGGTCTTATGTCAACCGGATCTCCTTCCGCCAGTCCTGGCTTTGCTATGAATGACTGCATGTTTTCGTAGAACATAAGTCCTGTTACACCGCTCCCGTAATAGGTGCCGATGTCATTCCACATCCAGGTCTGCTCTTCTGACATCCCGTCAAGCCAACTGCCGTCACCGACAACTGAACCTTCTATCCTCTGTATCCCGGAATCATCAAGAAACTTCTTCCATTGCAAGAATGTTATTTCGAGGTCGGTCGCGATCGTGTCCTTAGAACCTAATGTCGGATCTGCTCCTCCTTTGATGTATAGGTTTCCATGCAAGGTTCCTTCCGAAATCTCACCGTCATACTGGATGTCAGTCCTGAACCGGAACTCCGGTCCAAGTTCATGAAGTGCCGTGCCGGTTGATATCAGTTTCATGTTGGATGCCGGAACAAGCATCTTGGTCTCATTAATTCCCAGTTTCTTGTCTCCATCCATCCCCATTATGCATAGGCTTAATACGGCATCCTTAAATGTGCTTGCGGAGGCGGCTTCCTTTATAGCTTGGATGTGGTCGAATGTACTTTCTTTTTCCTGTCCTATGGAATAATGTGCTGATGTAAAGAGCAATATAATTGCTGATATGCTGAAAATTACCCTCATCTCCAATAGATTTCGTTAATATGACGGCGAAAATAAGAAATTTAAATGTAAATTTGCTGATTGTATGTCCACATGATTAATCATAAACACAGATAAAAATGGCAAAGAGAGTTTTGGTATCCGGCGGAGCCGGTTATATCGGCAGTCACGTGACCGTCGAACTGATAGCTGCAGGCTATGAGGTTGTTGTAGCTGACAATATGTCAAACTGCGACATGACATGTTTTGAAGGAGTGAAGAAGATCACAGGAAGGGATGATATTCCTTTCTTCCAGATTGACTGTTGCGACTATGAATCGGTAGACAAGCTGTTTACTGATTTTGAGATTGATGCAGTCATCCATTTCGCTGCTTTCAAGGCAGTAGGTGAGTCGGTAGCCCAGCCTATCATGTATTACCGCAATAATCTCGTTTCTTTCCTTAATATTCTTGAAGTTGCGAAGAATCACGGAGGCTGCAATGTGCTCTTCTCGTCTTCTGCAACTGTATATGGTGAAGCGGAGGTGCTTCCTGTAACGGAGCAGACTCCTCGTCTCCCAGCCACTTCTCCTTACGGAAATACAAAGCAGATGTGCGAGGATATCCTCCGCGACGTTGTGGCTGCTACAGCTGCTTCTGAGGGTGTCATCAAGGGTATCGCCCTTCGCTATTTCAACCCTATAGGAGCTCATCCTTCCGCACTCATCGGTGAACTTCCACGTGGCGTTCCGAACAACCTTGTACCGTTCATCACCCAGACTGCTATCGGAAAGCGTGAATGTCTGAGCATCTTCGGAAACGATTATCCTACCGAGGACGGAACATGCCTTAGAGACTATATTGATGTGGTCGACCTTGCAAAGGCACATGTGGCTGCTGTTTCAAGAATGCTTGACGGCAAGATGAAGGAAGGCTATGAAATCTTCAATGTAGGAACCGGACGCCCTGTGTCAGTGTATGAGCTGGTTACTGCTTTTGAGAAGGTCAACGGCCTGAAACTCAATTATAAATATGTGGATCGCCGTCCGGGTGACGTCATGGCTATCTGGGCGGACACAAAACTTGCCAATGAAGAGCTTGGCTGGAAGGCGGAAAGGACAGTAGAGGAAACCCTCGCTTCCGCATGGGCCTGGGAAAAACATATTGCAGGTAAATAAAAGAAATCCCACCGAGGATGTTCCAAGGTGGGATTCTTATTTTATATGCCTGTCGTTATTTTGAAACAACAGCACTGAGCTTCTCACAGAGAGCATCGATCTTCTCGAACATCTCCTTTGTAAGGTTGCTGTAGAAAGCCCTCTTGTTACCCTCCGGGTGGTTGGCTTTCTGCTTAAGCTCGTTGTAAAGGTCAACGGCCTCATCAATTATTGTTGCAATCTCGTCAGAATCCTTGCTCGGGTTAAGTGCAACGAAAAGTGCACAATCATCAATGAATTCTCCAACGAAGTACTCAATGTCTTTTTTGAAAACTCTAAGGTTCATGATAGCTTTAAATTAGTTGTTATGTACATACACATCTGCAAATATAGTGTTTTTTTTGAATCTCATCCAAAACTTTCAAGATATATGCCTTCAGAGGCCATGAAAAGGGGGAATTGTTGTTGCTTTTTATATAATGGTTAGGTATCTTTGCTGTTCTATCTGCATACGATTATTTTGACAACTACCAACCGCATTTTCTTAGCTGCAATCATTCTATTTGCAGCGGCGGGTTTACTTTCAGCCCATCCCTCGGACATCAATTTGCCTGAGAGGGGAGACTCGTCAATAACCGAAAGATTTGCGATCTATTACAAAGTAGACAGCATCGACATAAATCCTACCTATCTTGACAACAGGAGGCAGATAGACCACATTCTTCACTATCTGGACAAATCTCCACGTATCGACAGCATTACGATATATGCCTGGGCTTCGCCGGAAGGACCGTACAGACGCAACAAATGGCTTTCCCGTGAGCGAGCAAAGACTGCAAAGGCCTTTCTCCTCAAGCATTCTCCCGATAGTGCAAAGCTTGATTCCGGCAAGATCATGATAAGTCCTATTGCGGAAAATTGGACCGGTCTTGAAGAACTTGTTATTTCGGATTATAAGAGGAAGGACAGAAACAAGGTCCTTGAGATTCTGCAGATAAGGAAATCAATGATAATGTCAGAAAAATAAGGCTTCAGAAGCTGGACAGAGGAAGGACTTGGAGGTATCTGATTGACAATTATATGCCTCAGCTTCGTGCTGCAACGTGGGTCTGTGTCTGGGCGGAGGCTCCTCCTGTGCTGCCGCTTCCTGAACTTATCGAGGATACTCTCGTGTGTTTCAAGGGAGGAATTCTTCCATTGAAGCCTCAGAAACCGGTTCCCGAAGCAAGAAGAACGATACTTGGCCTGAAAACCAATATGCTTTATGATGCTGTGACTGCCTTGAATTTTGCTGTCGAGGTTCCGATAAACGAACATTTTTCATTCCAGTACGAACATCATTGTCCTTGGTGGCTGACAGATAACAACCGCTACTGTCTGCAGTTCCTTTCTTTTGGTGGCGAGTTCAGGTGGTGGTTTGCTCCGAAAACAAGCCCTCAGACCGAGTCGAGAAAGCAAAGGGATGCCCTTGTCGGACATTTCCTCGGCCTATACGGATGGGGTGGCAAGGCCGACATTCAGGCAGGCCGTGATTTCGGATGCTATCAGTTCGAGTTTATGAGTGCCGGTCTGACTTATGGATATTCCCTTCCTGTCAGCCGTCATCTGAACATAGAGTTCTCTCTGAGTGCTGGATATGCCCGTGTCCCATATCGTCATTACAATCCTACTCCGGACTGGGAAATCCTCATCCGTGATAAGAACGATGCCGGTACTCTGCATTATTTCGGTCCTACTAAGGCGGAAATCAGCCTTGTCATTCCGATAAGGGTTAAAACGAGGGAGGGTCGCAGATGATACGTAGGACAGTCATATTCATCAGCACTCTGCTTCTGCTGCTGACCTCTTGCGAAAGGAGGCCTCTGGTAGACCTGTACAATACCCACTATGTCCGCGTGTATGTGGATGAGGAACTCCTCAATGTGACCACGGGTTTCTATAATCAGGCTCACAGGAAACCTGATTATTCATCTCCTTCAGTAATCCGTGTGGTGCTGGCAGATCCTCAGACAGGCAACGTACGTTCCGAAAGGTATCTCCGTAATAAGGGAGAAGATGAAAGAGGAATATATTATGATGGATACATAATAGCCGATCCGGGACGTTACAATCTTCTGGCGTATAATTTTGACACCGAATCCACTGTAATAAGGGGAAGCAACTCTCTTTATGAGGCGGAAGCCTTTACCAATGAAATCGCCTCTCATCTTTACAGCAAGATACCAAGCCGAGTAAAGGCTCCTATACCGAATGAAAGGATAGTCTATGACCCGAACCATCTTTTTGTCGCTGACTGCGGAGATGTGGTAATCGACTATGTGGATCATCTTGACACTCTCAGAACACCGGAAGGTGATTTCTTCATGGCGGAGAGCATAGTCAAGTCTTACTATCTTCAGGTCAGGGTCAAAGGTGTGAAGAACATCTCCTCTTCTGTATCGCTGCTGAACGGAATGTCAGGTTCGGCCAGGCTTCATGGAAAAGATATGAATGAAGATGATCCGGTTACCATTTATTTTGAAATGCATATGTCAGACAGTGCTGAAGAAGACGAGGCTGTAATATATTCTACCTTCAACACATTCGGCAAGCTTCCTCATGTGAACAGCGATCTGGAAATAACATTCGACTTCCTGACAACCTATGGAAGCCACTATAGTGAAAAACTGGACATAACCCATAAGTTCGATGAGGAAGACGCCTTGCTCAGGCAGTGGCTGATCATCGACCGTACTATTGTCATCCCGGACATGCCACCGCCGACCCCTGGCTCGGGAGGTGGCTTCATGCCGGAAGTCGGACCTTGGGAGGATATTGAAACGGATATAATCATATAGTAACAACATACACATTAACAATTTTATTCATTATTAGTCATGAAAAGATTCTTTTTTATTGCAGCAATGGCAGGTGCAGCACTTGTCAGCTGTACAAAGAATGAGAGTGTCGAGCCTGAACAGCAGGTCTTATCACTTTCGCTGAGCCGGTGACAGCTCTAAACACAAAGGCAGTGGAAATCGGTGAACACTATCCGACAAGCCAGAATTTCTCTGTCTTTGCACACTACTACACAGCAGCAGAGGGAGGATATACCACTTTTGCTGAAGGTGACCTTTATATGAATGATGTAAGGACTTCTTACAACTCCGTCATTAAAGGCTGGGATCCTAAGACCGGTTCAGGAGTAAACTACTACTGGCCTAAGCAGGGAACCCTTACTTTTGCAGCTTACTCTCCTTCAAGCGTTGATGCAACTTATGATAAGGCGGGTATCCACTTTGCAGACTATGTCGTAGATACAGATTGCACAAAGCAGATTGATCTCCTTTACAGCGAGCGTTCATACGACCAGACAAAGGATATGATGGTGACTAATAATCCTTACAACGGCGTTCAGATCAAGTTCAACCATGCTCTTTCTTCTATCCTCTTTACTGTAAGGACTGATGCTGATTATCAGGCAGACAACTTTACAATTGTACTTAAGAAGATTTCCATCAAGAATGTACGTTCTCAGGCTACCTTCAATCAGGGACTTGAAGATGGAAATGGCAAAGTGACAAAGCCAGTTGCCGATCATTTCGGATGGGCAGGACATAGCTATAAAAAGGAATATGTCGCTTATAATTCTGCTAAGATTCTTACTACCACTGCAGAGTATACAGAAAATATCAAAGTGACAAATCTAAGGGAGAACGACGTGCAGAATACAAACCTTATTCTTCTTCCACAGGAGTTTACAGATCAGCAGCTCTATATCGAGTATGAGATTGTAAATAAGAATGTCAACCCGGAATTAATAGTTGCTCAGAATGCGACATTCAATTTGAATTACTATGGAGCTTCATGGGAAAGAGGCAAACGTTATGTGTATAACCTTACCTTCGGATTCGACCAGATCTACTTTGCTCCTGAAGTTACAGAGTGGGATCATGTCGTACTTACTCCAGATGTTGCTATAGGAAGATAATCAGAAAATAACCTCAGGAGGCCTGACCGCCTCCCGGGGTTCCAATATATTAACAATTAAATCAAACAGTTATGAAAAAGATTGTATTACTGGCAGTAATCTCGCTTGCAGCACTCGCTTCTTGCACAAAGAACGAACCTGCTCCATCGGTAACCGATCAGCAGGAAATCACTTTTGCTTCTCCTGTAGTGAGCCTGAATACAAAGGCTCTACTGGAAGGAACATTGTTTCCTACTACCCAGACTTTTAATGTGTGGGCATGGTACTCTGAAAAAGAGTATTATGATGGAACTGACGGGAAAAAATACATGACTGATGTCAAAGTTGAATACAATAGCAAGGATTTCAATGATCAGGAAACAGCAGACAACGGCGCTTGGGCTCCGACTCCTACATATTACTGGCCGAAGGACGGAAAACTTACCTTCGATGCATATTCACCTACAGGACTTGCAGGTGTTTCGTGCGACATGTCCAAAGGACTGACAATCACAGACTATGTGGTGCCTCAGGATCTGGCAGCTCAGGTCGATGTTCTTTATAGTACCAGATCCCATGACAATACAAGTAGCAGCTTAAAATATAATAACACATACGAGGGCGTAGACCTCGTGTTCAATCATGCTCTTTCAGCAATCGAATTTACAGTCCAGCAGAGTGCAAACTACCCAGCAGGTACAATTAAGGTTAAGTCCATTACAGTTGTTGATGCCTTTTCTAAGGGTACTTTCAATCAGAATGTTAAATATTCGCCAACTAAAGAAGAAACCCCTGAATGGGATCCGGTAAGCGAGCCTAAAGAATTTGTTATTCTAGGACAGGCAGATTACGACACTTCCATCCAGCCGGCTAATGCACCGGGCAGCATCGGATCTACCTGCATTGTCCTCCCTCAGGAGTTCAATGATGATGTTAAAATCATTGTTAAATACTACATCAAGAACAATAATGAGGAACCGCTTGAGCAGACAGCCGAGTTCAAACTGAAGGAAATAGACCATCAGGCAGATGGTGTCAATCAGTGGGAAATGGGTAAGAAATACACATACAACCTCAATATCGGTCTTCAGGATATCTTCTTCGCTCCGTCTATCATGGGATGGGACGGCGTAACAGTCAATCTTCCTGAAATCAAATAAGTCTTAACCTTCGGAGGCCTGACCGTCTCCGGAGGTTCCAACAGAAGAATGATGATGAACATTAGAAACATAGCACTGGTTGCAATTCTGGCCGCAGCACTGGCATCCTGTACAAAGGTCGATATCGATAAGACGGAGGACGTGCAGAGGGAGATTGCCTTCGATGCACCTGTCGTAGGGGAAATCACCAAGGTGGATATGATATCCGGACTTTTCCCGACAGACAGTGCGTTCTGTGTGTTCGCTGATCATCATTATGACCTTTTCTCCGATGCGGATAGTTTTACAGCCTATATGCGAGGTCCGGATGAAGACGGGGACGGATACCCTGCAGGAGTTGTCGTGACTCACCATACGGATGCAGTGACAGTCGGTGACAAGACTTTCGACAGCTATTGGAGGCCTGTGGCGAAGTATTATTGGCCGAAAGATGGTTATCTGACCTTTGCTGCTTATGCACCGCAGTATGCAAGAAAGAGGGCTGCCATTGATTATCACGTGGACAGGGGAATTGTCATCAGCCAGTTCCGTGTGAGCAGGTTTGTAGACCAGCAGTATGATTTCATGGTCAGCGACAGGGTGGTCAACCAGCAGTCTTCTGATATGGTCCAGAACAACCCTGCCCCATATGATGGTGTGCAGCTGACTTTCAGGCATGTCCTGTCTGCAATCAAGTTCGAGGCAAAGACGAAGTCTGATTATACCTCTGCCGGATATACTGTCAAGGTGAAGAAGGTTTCCATTCTCAATCCATATGCGACAGCGGACTTTCATCAGTTCACTGGCCGCAATAGTAATATTGTTGACATCGAGGGCATGTGGTCAATGTATAAGGGTGATGTGGATATGAATGTGGTGGTTTTCAATGCTGAGACCGAAGCTTCAATGAAGAAATTGACCAGCATCGCTACAGAATTTACCGCAAATGCCGCAGATGCCATCCTCTTGCCTCAGGTACTCAATCCTGTTGACGGAAAGGACGTCTTTGCAGAGGTCGTATATGACGTGTCCCATCCCGATATGGGTGGGAAGAGCCTGACATATACAGCTGTGCTGGACCTCTCGGAGGGAAAGATGGCTGATCATACTCCGGTGAACAGATGGGAACCGGGCAAAAGATATAAATATACAATCACAATAGGAATGGACGAAGTCGTCTTTGCTCCGAAGGTGACCG
This sequence comes from Bacteroidales bacterium, assembly GCA_017625725.1. Classification (GTDB taxonomy): domain Bacteria; phylum Bacteroidota; class Bacteroidia; order Bacteroidales; family UBA932; genus Cryptobacteroides. The sequence continues at coordinate 44,399 of JAGAKH010000013.1, forward strand.
ATTGGGAAAATATTGATGTGTCGGATGTACCGATGATATAGAAGATGAGGCAGATTCTTTTCATATTGATTATATTGGCAGGTGCAGTCCTTTCGGGCTGTGCCAAGACTGATCTTGTCTTTGTGGAAGGAGACTCAAAGGAGATTGTCTTTGATGCTCCGGTGCCTCGTGTCCACACCAAGGCTGACCTTGTAAAGGATCTGTATCCGGAGAACAGCACATTCTGCGTATTTGCAGACCAGCATTGGGACACCTTCCTCAATACTGAGACAGAAGACTTCACACCTTATATGCGAGGAACCGATGAAGGCGGTGAAGGCGTGGAAGTAAAGCACAGTGGTGTGTCTATGACAATAGGAAACGAGGTCTTTGACCACTATTGGAAACCGGACAGGAGCTATATGTGGCCAAAGGATGGTTATCTGACATTTGCAGCGTATTCACCGGCATATGTGCGTGATCATGCTCAGATCAGTTATACTCAGGAATTTGGTGTCGGAATAGAGAACTACACGGTGGATGCGGATGCGGACAATCATTACGACCTTATGTTCAGTTCCAGAGTGACCGACCGGAAAAAGACTGATATGGAAACTGATCTGCCTTCCCCTTATGATGGTGTGCAGATCGTGTTCGAACATGTCCTTTCTGCGATAGTGTTCCATGTGCAGGCGGACAGAAACTATGCAGAATGGGGATATAATGTACATATGACCAATCTTTCGCTCCATAATGTCTATTCTACTGCAGATTTCAGACAATTCGCGGGTAAGGAGAATGATGAGGTGGATATGGCCGGCATGTGGACGGGATATGAGGGAAAAAGAGAATATGTGGCATTTCATGCAGATGATGATGACTCCATCATGCATGATCAGGATGCGGATCTCATACTGCTTCCGCAGTCTCTTGCAGAAGAAGGTATGGAACCTGTCAGGATGGAACTTCAATTCGAAATGTCCCATCCGGACATGGCAGGGATGAAGACCCATCATTCAATCTCTTTCGACCTTTCCCAGGGAAAGAAAGCAGACGATACGGTTGTAGACAGATGGGAGCCAGGTAAACGTTATGTCTACACCATCACCATAGGACTGGATACGATTGAGTTCTCGCCGGAAGTATATGCCTGGGAGGATCATCAGGTGCCGGATCTTCCGCCGCTGGACCAGATACCTTTCGTTACATTGAAGGATTAAATGGAAGACGATGTTTAGGAAAATTCATATATATGTGCTGATAGTTGTGGCCGGCCTTCTTACAGGCTGTGTCAAGAGCGATCCTGTAGTCAGGATGTCTTCTGATATTTCTTTCAGTGCACCTGTCGTAAGAGGTATGACAAAGGCAGAAGTTGCGGGAGAAATAGAAAAGTATCCGGTTGCGGAAAACTTCTGTGTCAATGCCGTGTGGACAAAAGCTGATCTGCAGGCATGGGGAGATGCAGAGAGTGTCCCTTACATGGATGAAGTGGAAGTTGCATATAACAGTACTACCGGCAGCTGGGATTCTCAGTCTGTGGACGGAGGAAAACCATATGTGTGGCCATTTGACGGAAAGCTGACTTTTGCGGCCTTTTCTCCTGCTTCAGTAAGCGGGATTGCTTCTTATGGTTCTGAAGGATTGGCTCTTGACGATTTCTTTGTGCCGGCATCGATATCCGGTCAATACGATCTGATGTATAGCCAGAGATCCTACAACAGGGTAGACAATACAAATCTGCATGATCCTTCCACATATCAGGGAGTGGACCTTGTGTTCAGACATGCTCTATCTTCAATAAAGTTCCAGGTCAAGTCCAGCAACAATTACCAGGAGGCGGGGACTCAGGTCAAGGTTATGGGTGTCAATATTTTAGATACGTACAGTAAAGGAGATTTCAATGAGAATGTCTCTGACGGACAGTCATATGCCGCAGATCCGGAATGGACTCCTGACAGCGGAGTGAAATCTTCATATACCTACTGGAACTCTGATGAGGGACAGCTTCTCACCACTGCCGTAAGAGGCCTGGAGTCAGAAGGCAAGGTAGTTCCTAATGCCATCCTTCTTCCTCAGATTCTGAAAGATGCTGATCATGAGGTGAAGATACACGTGGTCTATTCAATCAGACACGACGGAGAGCCTGATTATGTAAGGCAGGAAGCTGAATTGTCACTTTCCACAAGTACAGTCGATGAATGGGAGATGGGCAAGAGATACATATATACCATTACAGTAGGCGTAGACAAGATATTCTTTTCTCCTGAAGTGGAGAACTGGGAGATTTTAGAAAACCGTCCAAATGTGACTATTTAGAAGATGTATAGAAGAATCATCATATATGTGGTAGCTGCAGCAGCTGTTCTGTCTTGTGTGAAGATAGAGCAGGAAGATATACCTGCACTCAGGATTTCTTTTGATGATCCGGTGGTCGGCAGCCTGACGAAGGCTGATGCGAACCATACCGGTGAAATTGAGGGAAAATATCCTGTAGCTGAGCATTTCTCGGTGTTTGCCCGTCACCATACAGGCGATTATCAGGCCTGGGATACCCCTGGTAATGTCAATTATATGACAGATGTGGAGACAGGATATTTTGATGAAGTGCAGGGATGGGATCCGGATGCATGCGGAGATCCGTATTTCTGGCCTAACGGAGGTAAGCTTACTTTTGCTGGATATTCACCGGCCGCTGCCAGAAGTGATGCGTCAGATCTGACCTATGGCACAGAGGGGCTCGTGATAACAGATTTTACGGTTGATTGCAAAAACACTCTGGCAGCTCAGCCGGATGTGACATATTACGACTTGATGTACAGCGAGAGGACATACAATAAGACAGCCAGTACGGGAGGAATATCATATAAGGGTGTGAATCTTAAATTCCATCATGCGTTAAGCTCTGTAGCCTTCAAGGTAAAACTGAAGGAGGAGATCAATAGTGTGGCTGATGACGGTCAGACGCTTAACAGCATAATCCTTAACAGGATTTCCATCAGACAGGCATATAAGACAGCTACATTCAAGGAAAATATCACCGATGGTCCGTCATATCAGGCCGCACCCCGGTGGACTGGCCACAAGGATGAGATGGACCTGGAGACGGAGTACTATTCCACATATGAAGATATGACGAATGGTTTCCATGTTGAAGAAGTCAGCAATGCTGTCGAACCTGCAGGAAGCAACCACGTTCTTCTGATACCTCAGCCATTCGATCATGGTGATAATGAGGTGATCATAAGAGTGAACTATACAGTGACGGTGAACAACAAGACAACCAGACAGATTGTCGATGTGCCTTTGATGACTTCTAACGAAGGTCTTCCTTTCAAGGATCAGGACGGCAATTCGATAGAGGCATGGCAGATCGGCAAGAGGTATGTCTATACCTTGGAGTTCGGTCTGTATAAGATATATTTTGCCCCTTCAGTGGAAGTGTGGAATGATGTTGAGGTGCCGGGCAACACAAATGTAGGAAATTGATGAAAAGGTTACCATATATATTATTGTCATTCCTGACCGCATGCTCTGTGGCCGTCCCTGATGATTCGGATCCTCAGGTGACCATGGCTTTTGAACTTGTCGAGAGTCCGATGACAAGGGGAAATGATCTGCCCGAATACTCGGCGGGAGTCAGTGCCTGGATATTGGACAAGGAACTTAAATGGATGTATGGTAGTGACGCAGAGGAATATCTGAGGGAATCCCGTGTCATTCCGGGACCGGACGGTCAATGGTATCTTGAAGATATGGGTGAATGGCCTTCGGTCAATAAATGCATGACTGTGATAGGCTATGCTCCATACGAGAGGGCCGAGAGCTGTTGTGATGAATTCGGAGTGAGGTTCTCCGGTGTGGATGTGTTGGATGATCCGATTCCACTCCTGTACACTCAGCCTCAGGCTGATCTGCATAAGTTGTCTTCAGGAGGATTGGTGTCCCTTCCTTTGCAGCATGCTCTGTGTCAGATGGACTTCAATGTCAGGAAACGTGTGCCGGAAGGCGAGGAAATAAGGATATGCCGCATCATCCTTGACAATGCTTTCCATGAGGGTGACTTCAGGTCCTTGCCATATCCTCAGTGGCATGTCTCAGGCTATGCTTCCGAGATTGAATTCAGTGAAGGTCAGCCTCGTCTGATGGTTCCTCAAAGGCTTTGTTCCCAGGTTACTGTGGAGTATGAATATACAAATGCAGCCGGACTGAGTATAATGCAGACAGTGAAGACGAGAGAAATAGTCAAGGATCTGAACCCGGGATGCTATTACACCTTGATCCTTACAGTGGGAGTGGATGATGTGAAGTTTCTAGTAGAGATATTGTAGAGATGAAAAGAAAGATACTATATGGATTACTTCTTTCCGTTGCAGTCCTGACCGGCTGCAGCAAGGGTGATGTGCCTCAGGGAGCTACAGACGGCCAGACCATCTGGTGGAAAGTGGATTCCGTAGAAGGGCTTCGTGGTACTAAGTCGCTGATTAACAGTTATGATGCCCTTGTGGAAGCTTGTAAGCCGGAAAACGGAGGAAGCATCAGTGTCTGGGCGGACTATACCATTGAGAATGAAACGACCAGGAACGTATTCGAAGGTACAAGTATAATCTATCAGGATAAGGTGGGCGGCAATCCGCACAGTTACTGGAATTATGCAGGAAATGACATTTATTGGTCACTTGGCGGACAGTATAAGTTCAGAGCCTATTATCCTACCGATGCTGACGCCAAGGAAGCCGATGATACTGATGGCATACAGCTTGGGGACGGATGTAATGCCACCGTCTTTCAGATGAACTACAATACTATGATGACCCAGAAGGACCTTCTGGTCGCATATAACACGATTGACACCAGGAGCTGGAATCTTTCGCACCCGGTTCCTTTGAATTTCAGACACGCACTTTCCGCTCTCCAGTTCCGTTTCCAGCTTATCAACGCTCCCGGAAATGAATATCTGGACAGTGACTATCTTACTTCTGTGTGGATGGAAAATACCGTAGCAGGGTCGGAAGAACCTTTTACCTCCATAGGCGGTATGGTCTATGGTGATGTAGGCAATGCAGAAAAACTCGGATGGACCGAGAATAAATGGAGAGAACCGGGGGATAGACTTTATGAATGGAAAAATACAGGTGTCCTGATGGAAAATCGTCAGGTCGGGAATACGGTACAGACCACTCAGGCAGTGGCATATACGAAAACTGGAACGTCAAAGGGAGACTTGTTTACTGACAATGACGGTTTCCTGCTGGTCATACCTCAGCAGTCTGAAGGTAATGTCAAACTATGTTTCACGACTTCTCATGGTGGAAACACTGTGTACAGCATCACTATACCGAAGATCACAGGAACCGACCGTGAGGGTCCTTCGGATACGGGTGAGTATTTTATCCCTGGATACAGATACATCTACACCATCAGCATCACCAAGACGGATATCCGCCTTCTGCTGACCATCAAGCCGTGGAACAAGCTTGAATCCTCATATTCTTATAATTTCGGATAGGATGAAGAACAAGATATACATATTTTTACTTATTGCCCTGTCAGCGATCTGCGTTGCCTGTCAGAAGGATTCGGGAGATGCCGGACTTTCCGAAGGAGCGGATGCTCCTGCCAGCCTTGTGCTGAATCTGGAGATTCCCAAGATTGATATAGATGTAAAAAGTATTTCCGACTATCCGGATGATCCTTCACGTTGGACCGTGAATCAGCGTGTAATAGACGGAAGACTGCTTTATCGTGTGGTATGTTTCATCTTCAAGGAGACGGAGGTGGCCGGAAGCGCGACAGCAAGGTATGACCTGGTAGCGTTCAGAGATGTATATTATGAAAACAGAAGAGGTGCAGGAGAAGGAACAGGCTGCTGTATGTGCGATCATAACGGGTTCTGGGATGAGGCTGCAGGAGCAGTCGGAGAGGAGTTGAAATATAGCGACAAGGTGCAGTTTACCTTTAACTATGACCTTCCGAAGCACGGTTCCATAGAAAAGCTCAAGCGAGGCGACTACAGAATTATGGTCATCGCCAACTTCTCCGATTTCAAGCACGGAGAGTCAGTGCTTGGTGGAGTCGATGGCGGAAGGCTTGAGGCAATAGTTGATACGGTAGAGGCTGATTTCAAAGCCAATCCGGAAGAAGGCATTCAGGATATTCTGAATCCAAGTCATCCGCATTATGCACAATATTATAAGGAACTATTCGACCATAAGGTGGACACAGGTGATGACAGGATTGTATATAAGGATCATCCTTCGACATTGACGCTTAACAAGTTGTTCGAGATGCAAGCTGGAATGAATGAACTCAATGGAGAACTGGTCCGTACACGTTCCCGTATCCGTATTTCTGTAAAGAACGAGAGCTCAGACGAACTTCTGGAGGTGAATAAGCTTGAATTTAGCGACCTTTTTTCTCAGAAGAGTACTTATCTGTATAAGAGTGAGAGAATTACTGATAGAAATTACGAGCTGTTCGCAAACACCAGAGGTCCTTTGGAGGTAGATAGTCAGGATGCTTTGGTCCCTTTCGATGAGACTGTGAAGATTGAGGCAGGAAAGACAGCTGTAGTCTTTGATGCATACATCCTCGGAAGCAAGATCCAGGACAGCGATCCTGAAGGGGGATACCACTACACCTTGGGACTGAATTACCCGAATTCCGTGCAGACACATTATGCCTTGCAGAGCAGTACTTCCATCAACACAAGAGCAAGTCTCAATGATGATTATGGAAATGGCTCTGATGCTTATTATCTGATTTACAATACGCAAACTGGAAGATATCTCCGCTCTGATGTGGATGGTTCAGCCTCAGGAAACTACGTTCATTCGGCTACATACACCCTCCCTTCGGTTGGAGTTGAGGTACCGGTTGAGTATGTCTGGAAGTTGGAAAAGTCAACCACTTATCAGTATTATATCCGTGAAGGTAACCTTCGCGATTCATACTATTGGGGTACGCCTACGACCAATAATGTGCCTTTGGGTGTCTTGGCCCAGAATGCGTTTACATTCTCAGACGATAGCAACAATATTCTGATGAGGTCGAACGGCTATTCAGGCGGAAACAGATACTATATGTCGGTCAATACAGATGGTTCGGTAAGGGGAACACGTTCCGGCAATGCAAGACGCTTCCGCTTCTATCCCGTGACCCTCGCATCATCTACGGCAGCTGCCAATCTCCAGATTCCTCTGGAAACCATAGATCCGGTAACATCTCAATCAACCCCGATAGAGGCTATACGTAGAAACGACTTCATCAACATCCTTGTGACAGTGACTTACAACCGAGACAAGGGTAAGTTCGAGTTCGTCGTAAAGGATTGGGAAGAGACATCAGCAGATATTGAATTCAATTGATTATGAGAAAGATACTATATATACTTATTCTTGCTTCAGCTGCTTTGTCATGCATCCGGGAGGATCTTCCTTCAGATGCAGGCTGGACTTCTGACCAGACTACCGATGTGTTCCTGAACTTCGGCGAAAACAGCTTTGATGAGATAGAGATAAATACGAAGGCTACTCTAGGAGTCGTTCCGGAATCGCGTGTGCTGAATATATTCATGTATATATTCAATTCAGAGGGTGACCGTGTCTTCTCTCATTATTTCGACAATAAGAGCCTTGTCGGATCGGAATCTGAAATGGAGGCTCCGGACGGTAACTGCTGGTGGGTCGCCAACAGGGTTGTAGTCGATGAAAATGCTGATGACACGCGTGGTATCATTCATATCAAGGCTCCGATTCTTTCAGGCGGAAAAATATATATGATTGCCAACATCGATGCGGATATGGTGAATATTTCTCCGGAGAAACTGAATACGCTGATGTCCGAGCATGAATTCAATTCTCTGGCGGCTACTTTCAATCAGGAGATCACCTCCCGAAACGGATATTTCCCTATGTTCTCGATGGTTGAAGGGATAGACATTACGCCGGAAGACGGTATAAAGAAGAATGGTTCTGATGTAACTGCAGTGTTTGAGCGACTGGATGCAAAGGTGATGGTGAATGTGGCGGTGGCAAAAGGATATACGACCGAGACACTGGATGATAATGATAACGTAATGACGCAGGTGATGCGGGAATTTGTGCCGACATCCTGGCGGGTAGTCAATCTTCCTACGACCTGTTTTGTCAAGCCTCACGATAATGATGCGGAAGATGGATATTTCTCAACAGAGCATGTGGCTTTCGAGACAGTGGGTACAAGGAACGTCACTTATACCCAGAATGGGGAAACAGAGGTAGTCGAATCACCTGAAAACGGGTTCTCGTTCTATATGATCGAAAACCGCGAAACTCCAAAGAAGTCGGTTGGAGGCAATTACCATCTCAGGGACAGGAGAATGAAAGACCCGGTTACCGGTGAATATCTCAAGGGTGGAGACATGTGGGAATATGCACCGGAATATGCTACTTATGTGGAGATAAAAGGAGAAGTTGTGATGGATGTGGATGTGAGAGCTGAGGCTGGTGCACAGACACTTACAGCCGATGTGACGTATTATGTCCACCTAGGTGATTTTGCGTCAGACATGGATGATTACAAGATTGCCAGGAATAAGATCTATACATACAACATCACCATCAAAGGAGTACGTAATATAGAACTTGAAGTGACGACTTCCGCTTCGGGCGATCCTTCAAAAGTCGAGGAGAACGAGTCCGGTGCCACTGGAATGGTGTATATTGCCCGTGAAGACCTTTACACGTTCGATGCCCACTATGGCCAGCGTGTATTCGAGTTCGATGCCGCCTATGTGATCCCTTCCGAGGTGACATGGTATGTCAAGACCCCGTTCTCCGAGGGTGTGCCTGAAAAGGTGGGGGACTCTGAGGTGACTGCCAATCTGGACTACAAGTGGGTACATTTCATGCTCAACAAGATTGATGTTCCTTCTCCAGCCCAGACTGTGCCAGGTGTTTCGGACCAGATGGTGTATTCTGATAAGAATCAGGCCTATCCTGGCGACGAGAGCGAACATCTGAAGAATATTGTTGAATTCACGGCGTTCATCCGTGAAGAAAAGATCAAACTTCAGAATTATCTTGATGGAGCCGTTCCGACCAACACAAGCGTATTCCTCCTGGAAAGGGACCCGCTATGGAAGGAGACCTTCCCGCATGATTCTTCCAAATGGGACAGATACAAGCTACGTGTAACTGTTTTTGTGGATGAATTCTATTATGAACACGATCCTATAGACCCAACATACGCTCCTGCTGACCTTTGGAAGAAGTTCGTAAACCAGCCGAACCGTATAATGCACGTTCTGTCGGACAGCAAGACCTCTCTAGACGGAGAAAGTGCTGCCACAGGAAGCGTCATCACGATCCGTCAGAGATCCATCCAGACGCCGTATAACATGACGAAGACAGATCTTGAACATGCATGGGGAACAGAGGTTGTGGATGAGACAATGGACAGTCATTTCTGGTTTTATGAGAGAAATGAAGGATTTGGGGAAGACAACAGGTGGGATAATGTCACAGATCTAGGTAATGACTCATATAATAACGGTCTATACAATACAGCATGTCTTTGGGGACTTATACAGAATGGACGTTTTCAGACGAATGTCAGATGGGATAAGTATCTGGAGTATGAAAGGATAAATGATTACCATCTTGACGGACTCAATATACTTTACCTTAGGGATACTTGTGCAACGATGCGATACTCGGCTATGTTGAGAAATCGTGACAATAACGGTGACGGAGATATCGATCCGGAAGAAGTGAAGTGGTATGTGGCTTCAATGGACCAGCTTTTCGGCCTGTATGCGGGTCAGCTGGGACTTCATGAGGATGCAGCCTTGTATTCTTCTCAGATGTCTTCTCAGAAAGGGAAGTTTGAGGGCGGCCAGTACGATAATGCAGACCGCTGGAGAATGCACGTAGTGAGCAGTACCAATTCGAAGAACAGCTCGCCAAAAGCAAATTGTCAGCTAGTCTTGTGGGCAGAGGAAGGTGTATCTACAGGTCCTTATGGCAAAAGGTACGGGAAATACGCCCCTTATTCAATCAGGTGTGTCCGCAATCTGGGTTATCCTGTTGCTACAGAAGATAATATTGTGAAGAAGGCCTCCAATGTCCCTGAGCCGCTCATTAAGGTTGATGAAGTCTTGGAAGATGGCCAGATGAAGGCGTACTTCGATCTGTCGAACGTCAACAGCAAGTCTGTGCGTTTCTACACTACACGTGATTTGGAGGCATACAATGAGCATTTTGAGACTGCCCGTCTTTATTATGGATTTGAGACAGGAGAGTCTGTCGACTCTCCGATGTATTTCAATGAAGGCGACGGTAAGGGATTGAAGACCGAACTTGATGCCGGACGTTCTCCTTGTCCTGAAGGCTGGCGAGTTCCGAATGTTCGAGAGGGTGCTCTTATGTCGCTATATTGCAGTTCAGACTGGTGGAACAGCGGTAACGACAGGACTCTGGTCAGCACGTATTACTCAAACGGATGGGCATCTGTCGGAGGAAACAATAATGACACGCAGTCTCCAAGCTGGCAGTTCGGAGATGGTCACGCATCAATCGGAGGACCTACCACAACCGGAGTGCGATGCGTTCGCGACTGGAATCCTCCTGTATCCCATTAGTGAGTGTCTTATGGATATGGGATTTGAAAAATATGGCTTTCCTGATGGGAAAAGATATAATTCCTTCGTGGGTTATTTCAAGAGGAAGTATGGTGAACGTCTGCAGAAGATAGTTCTGGATGCGGGGTTCACCTGCCCGAACCGTGATGGAAAGGTGGGTCGCGGAGGCTGTACCTATTGTGATAATGCTGCATTTCATCCGTCTTACAGCACATCTGGGAAATCTCTTCATCAGCAGCTGGACGAAGGAATAGAGTTTCACAAGGTCCGTTATCGTACGACCGAACATTATCTTGCTTATTTTCAGTCATTTTCAAATACATACGCACCGCTTGACAGATTGAAGGCACTCTATGAGGAAGCCTTGGGTCATCCTCAGGTCGTAGGCATCGTTATCGGTACAAGACCGGATTGCGTGGATGAACAGAAACTTGATTATCTTGCAGATCTGGCTTCCGGTAAGGTCTTGGATGGCTGGACCCGCTCGCTCTCCGGTGAGCCTGACAGGAAAGCTCCGGTTGTCATAGTGGAATATGGCATAGAGTCCTGTTATGATGTCACTCTGGCCAGAATCAACCGCGGACACGATTTCGAGACAGCTCGCCGTGCTGTGCAGATGACTGCAGAAAGGGGACTCGATGTGGGAGTGCATTTCATTCTGGGACTTCCGGGTGAGACCCGGCAGATGATGCTGGACAGCTGCAGCATAATCAATGACCTCCCTGTCAGGTCCGTCAAATTTCATCAGCTGCAGATTGTCAAGGGAACCCGCATGGAGAAGGAATATGCAGACTGCCCTGCAGATTTCGTACGCTTTACCCTTGATGAATATCTGGATTTTTTTGTGGAGATGCTTGAACGTCTGCGTCCGGATCTGTTCATAGAACGTTTTGTGGGAGAAGTGCCACCGCGGTTTGTCAATGACACCCCTTGGGGCCTGATCCGTAATGTCGAACTGCTCAGGCTGCTTGAGCAACGTCTTGCCGACCGCGATACCTGGCAGGGACGTTTCCTTTCTGCCTCTCCTGCTGCAGAGTGACAGTTCCTTCTTTAGAAAGTAGGGTACAGATTATATGTAGTTCGGAAAAAATTGTTAAATTTGCCAAATTTTAGTTTACGATGCAGACATTTACCAACTCTCCGATTATTGAAGGCCTGACCTTCGACGACGTATTGCTTATTCCTGCACATTCTGAGGTATTGCCAAGAACTGTAGATGTATCCACCAAATTTTCAAGAGACATTACCCTTAAGACGCCTATCGTCTCTGCTGCAATGGACACTGTGACCGAGGCTGAACTTGCCATAGCTATGGCTCGTGCCGGTGGTATCGGTGTCATTCATAAGAATATGACCATCGAGGAACAGATGAATCAGGTACGCAGGGTAAAGAGGGCTGAAAACGGAATGATATATGATCCGGTTACTATTCATCCAGATGCGACTGTCGGTCAGGTTCTGGGAATGATGGCTCAGCATCACATCGGAGGTATTCCGGTAGTAGACAAGGATGGATATCTTGTGGGAATCGTAACTAACCGTGACCTTCGTTTCCAGAGGGATCCGAAGCTGCCGGTTGCAGAAGTGATGACAAAGGAGAATCTCGTGACGGCTCCTAAGGGCATAAGCCTGCCGGATGCGACTGACATTCTCCGTCAGTATAAGATTGAGAAACTTCCTGTTATAGATGCGGAGGGCAGACTTGTAGGTCTCATTACCTATAAGGACCTCATGAAGATCAAGGATAATCCGATTGCTTCAAAGGACAGCAAGGGAAGACTTCTTGTAGCAGCTGCAGTAGGAGTGAAAGCTGACACCATCGAGCGTATTGAGATGCTTGTAAATGCCGGTGCGGATGCTGTGGTAGTTGACACTGCACACGGACATTCACAGGGAGTGCTGGATGTTATCAGACATGCTTGCAAGGCTCTTCCTGATGTTCAGATCGTTGCCGGAAACGTTGCTACAGCGGAAGGAGCAAAGGCCTTGGCTGATGCGGGTGTAAGTGCAGTCAAGGTGGGTATCGGTCCTGGTTCGATCTGTACTACACGAGTGATTGCCGGTGTGGGAATGCCTCAGCTTTCTGCTGTGATGATGGCTTCTGAGGCTCTCAAGGGTACAGGCGTTCCTGTGATAGCTGACGGTGGTATCCGCTATTCCGGTGATGTTGTCAAGGCTCTTGCGGCAGGTGCGAGCACAATCATGGCAGGTTCACTCTTTGCCGGAGTAGAGGAGTCTCCGGGAGAGACAATCATCCTTAACGGACGTAAATACAAATCCTATCGCGGAATGGGATCGCTTGAGGCTATGCAGCAGGGATCGAAGGACCGTTATTTCCAGGATATGGAAGAGGATATCAAGAAACTTGTTCCGGAGGGAATCGTTGCCCAGGTGCCTTATAAGGGAACTCTCAGCGAGGTGGTTTATCAGCTTGTCGGAGGCTTGCGTGCCGGAATGGGCTATGTTGGAGCAGCTAATATCGAGAAACTTCGTGAGGCCAGATTCGTGCGTATCACCAATGCCGGATATCTTGAGGGACATCCGCATGATGTGACCATCACACGTGAGGCTCCGAACTATTCAAGATAGTCCGGTTGATGGGTCTGATAAGATATATGACGCTTATAGGAATCGTTCTGCAGGTTCTTTGCTCCTGCAGAGCGATTTCAACCTTTTTGAAGGCCGATGAGGTTGTGGCTGAAGTCGGTGGAGTGAAACTGTACAGAAGTGACCTTGTAGAGGTGATTCCGTCCGGGGTCCATCATGAGGATAGCGTCCGTCTGGCCAAGCAGTATATAAATTCCTGGGCATCCGATCAGGTCTTCCTGAGAATCGCAGAAGAACAGTTGTCCAAGAACGAGAAGGATGTGTCCATTGAACTTGAGGAGTACAGGAAGTCACTTCTCAAATATAGATACGAACAGCTCTATGTGAACGAAAGACTGGACACAGCTGTGTCGGAAGACCTTATCCGCCAGTATCATGAAGACAATCAGGATAAATTTATTCTTGCAAGGCCTCTTGTCAAGGCTCGTTTTTTGAATATAGCTTCAGATTCTCCGAATATGGATCCGATAAGGAAGCTGATGACGTCTTCCGATGTCAACGATCTGTATGAGGCAGACAGCCTTGCCTACTCTTCGGCAATCAGATTTACTGCCTGGGGCGGTGAGTGGGTGGATGCTTCTGTGTTAGCCAGGGAATTCGGCGAGGACCTGTCGACACTGCTTGCCTCGGCCAGAAACGGATGGATAGAGAGAAATGACGGTGACGGATATGTGAAGGTTGCGTATGTGGCGGAGAGACTGGAGAAGGGAACTGTGGCACCATTGGAGTATTGTGCCACAAAGATCAAGGATATTATTATCAGTGTCAGAAAGCAGAATCTTGTTGTGGAATTGGAAAAGCAGCTGTTGGAGGATGCTGTTGAAAGTGGAAAATTTGTAATTTATTGATATATGGTTAAATCCAAAGTTTTGAAGTCGGCAATGTCATTGATGCTTACATTGGTGGCGGTTGCTGTTTCGGCTCAGAAATATCCGGATGGAATAATTGACAAGACCATAGCTGTCGTTGGAAACGAGATGATTATGATCTCGGATCTTGAGGAGGAGGCTCAGATGATGAGGGCATACGGTATGATGTCTGACAAGAACGGCAGATGTGAGACTCTGGAGCAGATGATGGTTTCCAAACTCTTCCTTATGCAGGCCAGACTGGATTCACTTACCGTGAATAACGATATGGTTGAAAGTGAAATGAGAAGCAGGATAGACAGGATCCGTCAGGAGCTTGGAGGTGATGATGAAGTCGAGAAGTATTTCGGCAAGCCTCTATATAAGCTTCGTCAGGAATGGAGAGCTTCTCTTCAGGAGCAGAGCCTTACCCAGCAGATGCAGAGCGAGGTGGCTTCAAAGATTCCGGAGCTCACTCCATACGACGTGGAGGAGTATGTGAAGAAGACGCCACAGGAGGATCTTCCCATTGTCCCTACTAAATATCAGATGAGTCAGATATGTATATATCCGGACAGGGAGGCGGCAAATCTTGCTGTCAAGGAGAGGCTTCTTGCTATCCGCGAGAGAATCATCAATGGTGAGAAGTTTTCTACTCTGGCAAGAATCTACTCGCAGGATCCGGGAAGTGCAAGAAAGGGTGGAGAACTCGGAATGGCACCTAAGTCCATCTTCTGGCCAGCGTTCTCTGATGCCGCCATGTCTCTCAAACCGGGAGTCGTATCTCAGATTGTCGAGACTCCGGACGGATTCCATATCATTGAAGTCCTTGAGAAGAAGGGCGACATGTTCAATGCCAGACATATACTTCTTAAACCGGAATATACATCCGAAGACAGGACTAAGGCATTCCATGTATTGGATAGTCTCAAGATGGAATTGGAAAACGGAGCTGTGACCTTTGAACTTGCGGCACGCTTCTATTCTGAAGACCCGGCAACCAGGACAAACGGAGGAAAGATGGCTGACCCTAACACTGGATCATCATATTTTGAAATCGACCAGATGAAGCCTCAGGACTATGTAGCCATCAGGGACCTTAAGGAAGGAATGATTACAGATCCTATCGAATCTTTGGATAATGAAGGCAGAGGCGGTAATACTGTGTATAAGATACTGCGACTTGACAAGATAATTCCTGCACATACGGCTTCTTTCACAGAGGATTATAACATGCTTCTGGATCAGGCAAAGCAAGAGAAGTCGATGGCAGCGATAGATGAATTCATAGATTCCAAGATCAAGTCTACCTACATAATTATAGATCCTCTTTTCAAGGACTGCGTCTTCAATCGTGGTGGTTGGGAGGAAAAGTTTCGTAAGTAATTGACATGCAACTTTATAGAAGACTGATATTTGTCTTTGTGACGTTATTGACCGGTCTGTCTGTTCGTGCACATAGTGCAGGGCAGACAGATAGTCTTGTTATATTGATGAGTTCCAAGTCGGCACAGATGGTTGATATTGAGGGAGCCAGTTACAGGAAGGTGATCGGTCCTGCCCGCTTCTTTCACAACAATACCTATCTTTTATGCGACACGGCATATTGGAATGTGCAGACTCAGATCATTGATGCGTGGGGTAATGTGAGCATACTTCAGGACCAGACCGTCCTTACCAGTGACAAACTGACCTATCTCATAGACAACGATTTGGCTCAGTTCAGAGGATCGCTTGTCCAGTTGGAGGATAAGGATCATAATGTGCTGAGGACCAGACATCTGGACTACAACACTAAGGATTCTGTCGCCATCTTCAAGATGGGTGGAGCCATGAGAGACAAGGATGGTCAGATCATAGAAAGCCGCAATGGAACATATGATTCCAAGATAAAGACATTCACATTCGAAATCAATGTGAATATGTTTACGGATTCCATATTCGTCAAGACGAACGACCTGGTTTATCAGTCGGACCTCAATCTTGCGACATTCGGTGCCAATACCAATGTCTGGCAGGAGAACAACATGCTTTCGTCGGAATCAGGCTGGTATGACAGAGGACGTGAACTGTTCTTTTTCCGTGATAATGTCCATGTGATGTCGGAAGATCAGGAAGGATGGTGTGACAGTCTCTATTTTTACCGTAACACATCGGATGTCGAGATGCGGGGAAATGCCCAGGTGACAGACACTACGCGTAATGTCTTCGGCCTCGCCGGCAGGATACAGTATGTGGATTCTCTTTCCCGTGTCACTCTCACAAGAGATCCTGCAGTGATCTCGGAGATGGAGGAGCAGGACGGGTCGATTGATACCGTCTATATGGGTGCTGACAAGCTTGTCTACATGTCTGTCAGGATGTGTGATATTGATTCGACCCAGTTTCAAGCGGCAAAACTTAGATTGGAGTCTCTTGATGTCGACCCGGTCGGAGAGTTCAGAAGACAGGCGGCTGAAGCTGCAGCAAAGGCCGCGGAAGAGGCCGCGAAGAATGACCCTAATGCTCTGGCCAAGCAGAGAGCAGAGGAAATGAAGGCCGCAAAGAACAAGCAGCAGCCAGTACAGCAGGAAGAAATGCAGGAGCCTGATAATGAAGATCCAGCTATAGAGGAACCGGAGGTGGACGATTCCATGAATGTTTCCGATACGTTGGCTTTCAGGGATTCCATGGCTGTCATTGATTCTCTTGGCGTTGCTGATTCTCTTGGCGTTGCTGATTCTCTTGGTGTCATTGATTCTTTGGCTTTGGCGGATTCCATTGCCGTCGAGCCGTTGGATACCACTAAGATCGGATTTCTTGAAGCTGTGGGCAAGGTCAGGATCTTCAAGAAAAATATGCAGGTTGTCTGTGATTCCTTGCTCTATTGTGATCTTGATTCATTGGCAAGGCTCTTCAAGGAACCAGTCATCTGGCAGGAAGTCCGCAGGCAATATGCGGCGGACAGCGTTACGGTGGTCGTGAGGAATAACAACATGGATATGGCCAGTCTGATGTCGAATGCCTTCATAACGATTCAGGAGGATACTGCCCACTACGACCAGATCAAGGGAACCGAAATGCTGGCATTCTTTGATGACAAGGGTGGACTTGAACGCTTTGATGTTCTTGGTGGCTCTACGGCACTGTTCTACATAGAGGAGAACGATGCTCTTGCTACAGTCAATAAGGCTGAATCCAAGATGTTGTCAGCTGTATTCAAGGATGGAGACATACAGAAGATCTATTACTATGATACCCCTAAGAATGATGCATCACCTGTGGTGCAGATGTCAAGGGATGAACAGAGGCTCAAGGGATTCAACTGGCAGCCGGACCGCAGGCCGGCAAGCCGCTACGATGTTACGCCATTGTCTTTAAGACCGAGTCAGAGACAGTCCTATTCTGCCCGTCCGAAGGCTAAGTACATACAGACAGATAAATATTTCCCTGGCTATATGAACGACATTTACCGTCAGATTCATGTGAGGGATTCCCTTCGCAAAGTGAGGGCGAGAGAAGCAGAGCTGGCAAAGGTTAGGGAAGCCGAAAGAATCCGCCTTGACTCTCTTGCACGTCTTGATTCAATAGCCTTTGCAGACAGTCTCCATAGGGTGGATTCGCTTGCAAGAGTAGATAGTCTGGCGGCAGCCGATTCCTTGAAGAAGGCTCTGGAGGCCGAGAAAAAGGCTGTTGAAGATTCTTTGAGGGCCGCTCAGGATACCTTGTCCAGGATTGACTCCATACCTCCTAAGATTATGACAAAGGAAGAAATCAAGGCTGCAGAAAAGGCTGAGAGGGAGAAGTTGCGGGCGAAGAAGAAGGCAGAAAAGGAGGAAAGAAAGAAGAAGAGACAGGAGGCAAAGGAGGCACGATGGGCTGAATTGGATAAGCGTGATGCCGATAAGCAGAAGGCTATTGAGGAGAAAGCAAAGGAAAAGGAAAGGGAGAAGAAACGCAAGGCTTTGAAGGCTCTTGAGGAAGAAACACGAAAGGATGCCGAGACGTTGGAGAAGTATAGAAAGAAATACGAGGCGGAAAAGGCCAGAGCAGCTCAGAAGAAATAACTAACCAAAATAATTTGACATCATGAAACGCGTACTTTTAATTTGTGCTTCTTTGTTCATGCTGGTATCTTGCGGAACAAAGGTAGAAAGTCACTATCAGATGAAAGGTGTTGTTCTTGCGGTCGAGGACCTGGCTACGGTGGACTGGCCAAGACTTGCCCATGAAAACGGTATCAATACCATTGGAACACACATCAATCCGGGTCAGGTAAAGGCTTTTATCGATTCACCTGAGGGTCAGAAGTTTCTTGAGGGCTGCGAAAAGTACGGAATAGCTGTCGAGCATCAGCTCCATGCCATGAAGGAACTTCTTCCAAGAGAGATGTTCAATGAAGATCCTGAAATGTTCAGAATGAATGAAACCGGTGAAAGGACTCCGGATTTCAACTGCTGCGTACATTCGGAGAAGGCATTGGAAATCATTGCCAAGAAGGCTGCTGAGTTTGCTGTGGCCCTTCCTGCGACCAATCATCGCTACTATTATTGGTTGGATGATGGTGCTCCGACATGCCAGTGCGAAAAATGTCTTCAGTATACGGCCAGTGAGCAGGCGTTGATAATAGAAAACAGTATGATCGGTGCGATCCGTCAGGTCGATCCGGAGGCGAAACTGGCTCATTTGAGCTATTTCAATACAATGGATGCACCAAGGAAGGTGAAGCCAGCTGAAGGAATCTTCCTCGAGTTTGCTCCATTCCTGAGAGTGTGGGACAAGCCTTTGACCGATGGTGAGGCACATGGACCGAGAACCGGTGAGATGACTCATGCCGACAATATGCAGTATCTGAGGGATAATCTGGAAGTATTCCCTGTTGAGGATGCCGTCATTCTTGAGTACTGGCTTGACGTGTCTCTCTTCAGCGGATGGAAGAAGCCGGCGGTGGAGCTTCCTTGGAATAAGGAAGTCTTTGAGTCTGATATTGACACCTATGCGAAGCTTGGAATCAGAAACGTGACCACATTTGCTGTCTATATGGATTCAGCTTACTTTGCTGCTTATCCGGATCCTGTATATCTCAAGGAATATGGAGAAGGACTCGGATCTTACAGAGCGGAATAATCCTCATGTAATCTAGACCAGCATTATAAACAAATAGAAAGAGGGGTGACTAAAAAGTCTTATGACTGATTAGTCACTCTTTTTTGCATTTATATATTTAACCGGGAGGATGGTAGGGATTGCGGAGGACTCCGTTCGCTTCGCTCACTCCGGCCCCTCCCACAATCTACTTCGTCCCGCTATCGCGGAACTCGTATCTTGCGGGTCCCTCCCCCTGCCCGTGTCCGGGGGTGGACACGCCTCCGCAATCACTACCATTCTACCTCCTGAAAACACAATAATAATATAGCTATTCTTTTGATAGTCAAAGGAATAGCTATTGTGCATGCTCTGAAGTGGCGGTAGGGTAAGTTTGGATGGCGTGGCCGCCCGTGGCCTCGTGAACGGGAGGGCCCGCGACGAAGTCGTGGGAGGGATGAAGTCGGAACTTAGTTCCGACGAAACCAAGCCAAACTTACCTACCGCCACAGTCGTCATATATAAATGAAAAAGGAGATGACCTTATTAGTCACCCCCTTTTTACATAAAATGTCCGTGGTCTCCTGAATTATTCAGCAAACAGGCTGATGATGTTGAGAATCACCTTGCTGGCCTTTTCCATGCTCTCAAGCGGTACGTATTCCATCTTGCCGTGGAAGTTATGACCGCCGGCGAAGATGTTCGGGCATGGGAGTCCCATGAATGAAAGGTTCGCTCCGTCTGTACCTCCTCTGATAGGCTGGATCTTCGGCTTGATGCCTTCCATCTCCATCGCCTTGACTGCCTTTTCGATGATGTGATAGTGAGGCTCTACCTCTTTCCTCATGTTATAGTACTGATGCTTCAGATCAAGAAGTGCAGTACCTTCACCATATTTCTCATTGATGAAATCAACGCATCTGCGTATTGTTTCCTTCTTCTTTTCGAAGAGCTCCATGTCATGGTCGCGGATGATGTATGCGAGATTTGCAGTTTCAACTTCTCCCTTGAAACTTATCAGATGGAAGAATCCTTCATAACCTGATGTGTATTCAGGTCTCTGTTCTACCGGGAGCAGGCTGTTAAGCTCCATGCCGATCAGCATGGCATTCTTCATTTTCCCCTTAGCAGTTCCCGGATGGACATTCCTTCCCTGAATCCTGATGGAGGCTCCGGCTGCATTGAAGTTCTCGTATTCAAGCTCTCCGATCTGACCTCCGTCAAGTGTATATGCATATTTTGCTCCGAACCTGCTGACGTCAAATTTCACGACTCCTCTTCCTATTTCTTCGTCTGGCGTGAATCCTATCTTGATTTCACCATGCTTGAATTCAGGATGTTCCATGATGTATTCTACTGCCGTCATGATCTCAGCTATACCAGCCTTGTCGTCTGCACCAAGGAGGGTAGTACCGTCTGTGGTTATGATTGTCTGTCCCTTGTATTGTGCGAGCTCAGGGAATTCGCTGACTTTAAGAAACAGTCCTTCTACACCTTTCAAAGCGATGTCGCTGCCGTCGTAATTTTCAATTATCTGAGGCTTGATGTTGTCTCCCGGTGCGTCAGGAGCCGTGTCTGCATGTGCAATGAAACCTATTGCAGGGACATCCTTTCCACAGTTCGACGGTATGGTGCCCATTACATATCCCCATTCGTCTATGCTGGCCTCGACGCCCATGGCGTTGAGCTCATCCTTGAGCATTTTCAGCAGGTTGAGTTCCTTCGCGGCACTTGGCTGCGATTCCGATTCCGGATCAGACTGAGTGTCAACTGCAACATATCTCAAGAATCTTTCTGATATCTTTTCCATATTTATAATTTATTGTGTTTTACATGAATATAAGGCTTATTCCCATGATTGCCATACCTCCGACGACTCCGGCTATTGCAATATGATGCTTTCCGTATTTTTCCGCTGTCGGCAGAAGCTCATCCAGAGAGATGTATATCATGATGCCGGCTACCGCAGACAGGACGAGAGGAAAGACAGGACTGTTTCCGGTAAGTTCCAGTCCGAAAAGTCCAGCCAGTGCCCAGCATAATAATGCTCCGATAGGTTCACTCAGACCTGATAATGTGGCGAGCCATAAGGCTTTCCCTTTACTTTTTGTGGCAAAATATATAGGAATGGCGACAGATATGCCTTCCGGAATATTGTGGATGGCTATTGCAAAGGTGATTCCAGCTCCCATTTCCGGGTCGTTAAGGGCACCGATGAATGTGGCGATGCCTTCAGGGAAATTATGGATTGCAATTGCGAGGGCTGACATTATGCCCAACCTTTTCAGAGCCTTTTCAGAACCGTTCTGCTCGAGCATGCCCACAGCCGGAGTCTTCGAATCCAGGGAGAGTCCGGATGCCTCGTGAGGGTTCTCGTATTCAGGAACAGCAAAGTCGATGAGGGTGATGATTCCCATTCCGGCAAAGAATGCAAGCAGAGCCCATGTCCTTCCATGCAACAGGCCGCTTTCGCTTATCATGGCTTGAGCCTCCGGGTAAAGCTCGGCAAGAGAAATGAATATCATCACTCCTGCACTGAGACCAAGAGCTCCAGCCAGAAAGTTACTGCTGATCTTCTTCTTAAAGAGCACAAGAGCTCCGCCGATGCCTGTTGCGGCACCGGCGACAAGAGTCATCAGTAAGGCTGTAAGCACAGTGTTCATCATTTCTTAGCCTTAAGTGCTGAGTATATCATATAGATGATGATGGCAGCGTATGGGATGATGGCAATCGGCTCTGTCCATGGTGACGGCTTCATGTAGACATCAACATCGGCAAACCTGAGGATTGCACTTACAACTCCCATAAGGGCACCACCGGCGATGAATCCGGAAGCAATGAGCGTGCCTTTTTCTGTACGTGCCTCGTTTACTTCCTTGTCCTTGCTGCGGTTTCCTACGAACCACGACACAGCACCTCCGATAAGCATAGGCATGTTCAGGTCGATAGGGATGAACATACCAAGGGCGAAAGGAAGGGCCGGAACCTTGAAGAAGTTAAGGATGAGGGCGATTACAGCACCGATTCCGTAAAGAAGCCAAGGAGCTCCTCCACCGTTCATCATCGGCTCGATGACTGCGGCCATTGCATTAGCCTGCGGTGCTACAAGTGCGTTCTCTCCGGTAAATCCGTATGTCTTGTTGAGCACAAGCATAACGCCTCCTACTGTAGCAGCAGCGACCAGTGTTCCGAGGAATTTCCATCCCTCCTGTTTCTTAGGGGTGGTGCCGATCCAGTATCCGATCTTAAGGTCAGTAATGAATGCTCCGGCTACAGAAAGGGCTGTGCAGACAACGCCTCCGATGATCAGTGCGGCAGTCATTCCGGCTGTTCCGTCAAGTCCCACTGCAACCATTATCAGTGATGCAAGAATAAGGGTCATGAGCGTCATGCCGCTTACCGGATTGGATCCTACGATTGCAATGGCATTTGCTGCGACCGTCGTAAACAGGAAGGCTATGATACCGACCACAAGCACTCCTATGACAGCATGCCAGATGTTGTCAACCACTCCGAAAGCAAAGAAAAGGAAGACAGCAAGAATCGTAATGCCGATACCAATGGCGATGATCTTCATTGACAGGTCCTTCTGAGTTCTGATGACTTCTTCTTCCTTTCCTGTCTTCTTTCTCTTGAATTCATTGGCTGCAAGTCCCACTGCAGACTTTATTACACCGAAGGATTTTACGATTCCGATGATACCGGCTGTTGCAATACCTCCGATACCGATATGTCTTGCATATTCCTTGAATATCTGGTCGGCGGACATTTCACCGATCGTCTGTGTTATTCCTGTGTTCATCAGGTCAATCACATCGCCTCCCCAGATAAGGTTCATCAGAGGTATGATCACGAGCCATACGAGGAAGCTTCCGCAGCAGATGATGAAGGCATATTTGAGTCCTACTATATATCCGAGTCCGAGAACAGCAGCTCCGGTGTTGACTTTGAGCAATACCTTGGCCTTGTCAGCCAGTGCGGCACCCCATGGGAGAATCTTTGTGGTAAGAGTTTCGCTCCAGAGTCCGAATGTCGAGATCACGAAGTCGTAAAGACCACCGATCAGACCGCTGACAAGCAGGGTCTTTGCACCCTTTCCTCCACTCTCTCCGCTGACAAGGACCTGTGTTGTTGCAGTCGCTTCAGGGAAAGGATACTTTCCGTGCATCTCCTTGACGAAATACTTCCTGAACGGTATGAGGAAAAGGATTCCGAGAATACCTCCAAGCAGTGATGAAAAGAAGACTTTTGTAAAATTGACCGTGAGTTCAGGATATTTGTCCTGAAGGATGAACAGTGCAGGAAGCGTAAAGATGGCACCTGCTACGATGGCTCCTGAGCAGGAACCGATTGATTGGATCATAACATTCTCGCCAAGAGAATTCTTTCGACCGAGGGCACTTGAAAGACCTACGGCTATGATTGCGATCGGTATTGCTGCCTCAAACACCTGTCCTACCTTCAAACCGAGATAGGCTGCAGCAGCAGAGAATATTACGGTCATTATTATTCCCCAGGTAACTGACCATGGGGTGACTTCCGGATAGGTTTTCTGAGGAGACAGCAGAGGCTGATATTCCTCGCCCGGCTTCAGCTCCTTATGGGCGTTTTCCGGCAGTTGCATTTTGTTTTCTTTCATATATAGTCCGTTTATATTATTTTTCAATCCATGTAAGGAAGTCGTCTACTCGCGACCGGCTCACGGTCATCTCGAAGGAGGCCTGAGGCTCGGAACATACACGAAGTCTTCCTCCCGGCTGTTTGACAATGCTTCTGATCGCCTTCATTGATATGATGCAACTGCGCGAAATCCTGAAGAACTCCTCCGGATTAAGGTCTTCCATGACTATGTCCAATGACGAATCCACGATGTAGCGCTCTTCGTCGAAAGTCACCAGGTAGTTGTTCTTCTCTTCTGAGTAGATATAGGCGACGTTGGAAATGAGCAGCGGCACTATTCTGTCATTGAAGCGTACGATGTATCTTTCCTTGAAGTCTTTGACTGCGGATGTGTTTGAATTCACTGACTTGAGCAGGCTTTCCACATCTATGTGTCCTCCGCTCATGCGGCATCTGGCAACCGCCCTTTTCAATGCACTTGAATCTATCGGCTTGAGGAGATAGTCGATACTTCCGGCCTCGAAAGCCTTGAGGGCGTAATTATCATATGCTGTGGTCATGATCACCCTGGACTTGACTTCAGTCTGTCTGAAAATCTCGAAGCATACTCCGTCAGATAATTCCACATCCATGAAGATGATGTCAGCATTGTTTTCCGGGTTCTCCAGCCATGCCACAGTACCTTTTACTGATGATGTGGTCCCGACAACGGTAAAATCCGGAAAATGCTGTGCAAGCATCCTCGTGAGACTCTTCTGAGCCATGATTTCATCTTCTACAATCAGAACATTCATTGCCATATCGGTTATAATAATGGTAGTGTTACTTTATATGTGTCTTCAGACCTGACGATGACTATCTCTTTGCCTGATAGATCTTTATATTGCCGTCTAATGTATTTCTGCCCAAGACCTGTGGATTCGCTCATACTGACCTTGGGGATGATGTTGTTGCTTACGCTTATATATTCTTCGTCGCCGGATTCCACCTTTATCACCAGAGGCTTTTCTACGGTCACGGCGTTGTGTTTGGTGGCATTCTCGATAAGCAGCTGGATAGAACATGGAAGTACCAGCCTTTTGAGGGAAACGTCCGTCACATCTATCACGACATCGAATCCTTCCGGAAACCTCACCTTCAGCAGATCCACATATTTGTTTACAAAATTCAGTTCATCCTCAAGCGGTACAAGGGCCTCATCTTCGTTCTTTATCATATATCTGTAGATGCCGGCAAGCTTGTGTATGTAGGTGCTGGCCTGTTCTGTCTTTTCTTCGCAAACAAGACAGTCCAGGATGTTGAGGGAGTTGAAAAGAAAATGAGGGTTGACCTGTCTCTTGAGCTTGAGGTAGCGGTATTGTGCCATATGGGCCTTTTCCTTCTGCCGGAACATTTCCGAACGGGTAGATAAGGCATAATTTATCATATATACGACACAGTAGACGGTAACCTGCGTTATAAGGCATATCGCAGCAAGCTGAGGCCATGATTCCCGGCTGATTTCATCCTGATTGAAAGGGAGGTCATAACCTGTAATGATAGTTTCCAGACAGGTGGTCGCGATGAAGAAGACACACAGGACCAGAGTTGTCTTCAACTTTGAATAAGGGCCTTTGATGTTTGCGGCAAAACGCACATACAGGATGTTCAGACAAATGAGGATGATGATTCCCAATGAGTTGGACAGAACCCTGCCCGTTATCTTCAGAATAGCTCCTGTTTCGATGGAATCACGGGAGAAAAAGATTACGATGCCAGACCTTATGATGAAGATGCCTATGGCGGCTATGAGAATCCATTTGATGTATGAGGAAGACAGACGGCTTCTTCGTTCTGTGGAGTAGCCGGCTCTGAAAAGTTTGGTTATTGCCAATATGCTCCATCCGAGGACCTCGGTGGTGATTGCTGTAGATAGGGCATTTACAGTGTATTGCGAAGTGAATATCAGGTTTATGATGGTGGCTCCGAGGGTACCCATCAGATATCCTATGATGTTGCTGATGATTATGATAGCTGCTGTGAATTCGATGCTGATACCTTTCTTGTAGCAGATGATCAGGGACATTGTCATCGTGAGCATGGTGAGCAGCAGTTCGTCGTCTACTCCAGACAGCCTGCAGATCAATGCCACGGCAGCATGAAGGATGGCGAAAACATGTATTACCCAGGAAGATTTTATGTTTTGAAGAAACGGCATAGTTGTATTTGTTTTTCAAAAATAGTAAAAAAGCCCGTTTTCTCCAATTTTACGTAAAATTTCATCTTTGAATTATGACCGTTCGTCAAAAACTTCCGACAGTTCGTCATGAATATTCGTTTGTCTTATATATTATAGTTATTTTCGCAAAATTGCTATTACATTGAAACAATAACCAAATTCAACCATAAAATGCAAAAAAACAAACTAACGTTTTGGCAGATGTGGAACATCAGCTTCGGATTCTTCGGAGTCCAGATCGCTTATTCCCTTCAGAATGCCAACATCAGCCGTATTTTTGCGACTTTAGGTGCGGATCCTCACGATCTGAGTTTCTTCTGGATACTTCCGCCCCTCATGGGACTTCTTGTCCAGCCGCTTGTAGGTAAATACAGTGACAGGACATGGTGCCGTTTGGGCAGGCGTATCCCTTATCTCTTCCTCGGCTCGATCATCGCCATCCTTGTGATGTGCATGCTGCCTAACGCAGGAAACTTCGGCCTTGCTGTAGGAGGAGCTATGATCTTCGGACTCATTTCGCTGATGCTTCTTGACACTTCCATCAATGTGGCCATGCAGCCGTTCAAGATGCTGGTAGGAGACATGGTGGGAGAAGAGCAGAAGGGACAGGCTTACTCCATCCAGAGTTTCCTCTGCAATGCCGGAAGCCTTGTAGGTTATCTTTTCCCATTCATCTTCGCATGGATCGGAATTGCTAACACTGCTCCCGAAGGACAGGTCCCTGACACTGTAAAGTATGCATTCTACATCGGTGCAGCAATTCTTATTCTCTGCGTACTCTTCACAACCTTCAAGGTTAAGGAGATGCCTCCGAAGGAGTATGCCGAATTCCATGGAATCGATCCTGACAAGAAAGAGGAGAAGGCTCCAAGCATGTTTGTGCTTCTCAAGAATGCCCCTAAGACATTCTGGACAGTCGGCATAGTTCAGTTCTTCTGCTGGGCTGCCTTCCTCTACATGTGGACTTACACCAACGGTGCCATTGCCGACACTGTATGGGGAACCACTGATGTGGCTTCCGACGGATATCAGGCAGCAGGCAACTGGGTGGGAGTGCTTTTCGCAGTGCAGGCCATAGGCTCGATGCTCTGGGCTCTTGTAATCCCTAAGTTCAGGAACATCAGGACTGCGTATGTGGTGAGTCTCCTTATCGGAGCAGCAGGCTTCGCCTCTGTATTCTTCATCCATGACCAGTACGCCCTGATCATTTCATTCCTGCTTATCGGAGCAGCATGGGCGGCGATGCTTGCAGTGCCTTTCACTCTCCTGACCAATTCGCTTTCAGGTGACCATATCGGCACTTACCTCGGCCTCTTCAACGGAACGATCTGTCTTCCTCAGATCGCAGCTGCGGCTTGTGGCGGCTTGGTCCTCAAGCTTGTCGGAGGAGCCCAGGTGAGCATGTTCCTCGTGGCTGGAGTCCTGCTGGTTCTCGGAGCGGTTTCCGTAAGATTTGTAAAGGATAACAAATAACAACAATACAATCTACTAACCAAACAAAATTCTTATGAATAGAATAATGACGCTATGCACATCTATTCTGCTTTCATGCGTGATGGGTGTGTCCGTATTCGCCCAGGGCGGATATGAAGTGAAAGGAGTAGTTGTTGATGCAGTAGGTCCTGTAATCGGTGCTACAGTCATCGAACAGGGTACCACCAACGGTACATCTACCTCACTGGACGGCGACTATGTCCTTACTGTCTCAAATGCCAATGCAATCGTGGAAATCAGCTGCATCGGTTATGCGAGCCAGACATTTGCGGCATCACAGGTGCCTCCGACTGTAACTCTTACTGAAGACACACAGTTCCTCGACGAAGTTGTGGTCATCGGTTACGGTACAGTGAAGAAAGAAGATATGACAGGTTCGATCACAGCCATCAAGGCTGACGAGATCAACCGTGGAGCAGTTGTAAACACTCAGGACCTTCTCAAAGGTAAGGTGGCAGGTCTTCTCGTGACCCCTGGAGACGGTGGCCCTGGTTCAGGTTCAAGAATCCGTGTCCGTGGTGCTGCTTCCCTCAATGCATCAAATGACCCTCTCATCGTCATCGACGGTGTTCCTATCGCTCAGGGTGCAGGAGCAGGCATGTCTAACCCTCTCGACCTCATCAATGCAAACGATATCGAGTCATTCTCAGTAATGAAGGATGCTTCATCAGCTGCGATCTACGGATCACGTGCTTCCAATGGTGTCATCATCATCACTACCAAGAAGGGTAAGGGCAACAAGCCATCAGTTTCATATTCAGGTAGCGTGAGCGTCCAGCAGAACTCTGCAAGAGTACCGACCATGACAGGTGAGGAACTCCGTGCTTTCTACTCTGAGGCTTATCCTGCAGGAACAATAACCGGTGACAAGATCGCAGCTCTCTACGGTGACGGCAACTATGATTACCAGAGCATGATCTTCAGACCTGGCGTGTCCCATGACAGAAATATCAGCATTCATGGAAATGTCAACGAGCGCATGCCATACCGTGCATCCATCGGATGGATCGGACAGACAGGTACACTCGTAGGTTCCAACTACGACAGAGGAACCCTCGACCTTAACCTTTCTCCTAACTTCCTTGACAAGCACCTTACATTTGACCTCAGTGCAAAGGGTGTCTATACCTTATCTGATTATGCAGACAGCGGTGTCATCGGAAATGCGGCTTTCTTCAATCCTACCCAGGATCCGTATTGGAGAAACGAGGACGGAACAATCGACTTCACTACTACCAACGGTTTCTGGAACTATGGTAACGGCCGTGGTGATGGATTCAGCCCTAATACTCTCGTAGGTGAGGCACCTCTTTCACAGCTCTATGACAAGTTCGACAACCAGAAGGCAACCCGTTTCATCGGCCGTGCAGCCGTTGATTATAAGGTTCATGGTTTTGAAGCCCTCCGTTTCAACCTCAGCGTCAGCCTCGACTACACCGCTTCAAACAGAAAATCAGGAAGTCATCCGGGATCCATCTATGCATGGAAGGATACTGAAAACAAGGGTATCGGCCAGTATTCAAAGAGCTATAATATGGCCCGCAGCCAGGTTCTCGAGGCTTATGCCAACTACAATGAGACCTGGGGAATCCACAACCTCGACGTGATGGCAGGTTATTCTTGGCAGAACAACTACTGGGCTGACAGAAGCGTGTCTTATTTCAACGAGACAGATGAAGTGAAGCTTAATGAGGGTGAAACCGAATATTCAAGATATCTGTGGTGGATGAACGAGAACTACATGGTTTCATTCTATGGCCGTGTTAACTACTCGATCGATTCCCGTTACATCTTCACAGCTTCCGTACGTTATGACGGTTCATCAAAGTTCTCCAAGGCAACGCGTTGGGGCTTCTTCCCTTCTGGAGCATTTGCATGGAACATCAAGCAGGAAGGCTTCCTCAAGGATTCAAAGACAGTGTCTGCCCTCAAACTTCGTCTCTCTGCCGGTATGACAGGACAGCAGGATGGTATTGACAACTACATCCACCTTGCAGAGTACTCGACTTCTACAGATGTATATAAGATGTATCCTATGGGTAATGTCCCTGGCGGAGACGGTACAGGTTTCGTTCATTGGATGACTCCGGGTGCATACGACCCTAACATCAAGTGGGAGACTACTACGACTTACAATGCCGCCCTCGATTTCGGTTTCTTCAATGACAGACTCAGCGGTACAATCGATGTATACCGTCGTGATACCAAGGACCTCCTCAACAATGTGGTTACTCCGATGGGATCGAACTTCGGTAACAGCGTCATGACAAACGTCGGATCGCTCCGTAACCAGGGTGTCGAGTTCACAATCAATGCAATTCCGGTTCAGACTAAGGATTGGAGCGTACAGGTGGGATTCAACGGTACCTTCCAGGATACCAAGTTCACCAAGCTGAATGCTAACAGCGATCCTACATACTTTGTTGAGTGCAACGGTAAGCCATTCAAGGGTACAGGTGGAGCTCTTTCACGCCAGATGGTAGGATATGAGCCATTCACTTACTATTGCTACCAGCAGCTTTACGATGCTGAAGGCAATCCTATCCAGAATGCTTTCGTTGACCGTGACGAAGACGGTGTCATCAGTGAAGGTGACCTCTATATGACAGGAAAGAGCATCAATCCTGACTTCTTCTACGGAATCAACTTCAAGGTGTCCTACAAGAACTGGGACTTTGGTTTCAACGGCCACGGTTCAGTAGGAGGATGGGCATTCAATGACTTCAACTCATCAAATTCTACATCTAATGTGGATGTGAATGCAGGAAATCTTCCTAACCTTTCATACATCGTAAACAAGACCAAGTTCACAAAGGCTAACTCTAAGGAGCAGTGGTATTCGGATTACTTCCTTGAAAGCACATCATTCTTCCGTCTTGATGATGTCAACCTCGGTTATACATTCAAGAATGTGGGTATCCAGGAAAAAATGAACATCCGTCTGGCTCTCTGTGCACAGAATCTGTTCGTAATATCGAACTACAGCGGAATGGACCCGGAGGTTTCTGCTGAGAACGGTATCGACGGTACTATCTGGCCACGTCCACGCACATATGCAGTCCGTCTTAACATCAACTTCTAATAAGGTGAATGAAAATGAAACTTATAAATAAATATCTGTCAGTATTTGCCGCAGGCCTTATGGCAGCGTCATGTATAGGTGATTTGGATACGCTTCCGCTCAACCCTTCTCAGACTGTGTCAGAGAGTGCTTACGGAACTGACGAATCAGCCTATATCGGAGGTCTTGCGAGAATATATTTTCAGTTCGTGTCCAACGACCTGACCGACCTCCAGCCTATGGACGGAGGTGCTTCTGAAATCATCCGTGCATTCTGGTCAACTCAGGAAACAACATGCGATGCAGTAAAATGTGCATGGGAGAATGACGACTGGGTACGTGCCCTCAATACAAACTCATGGGATGAGTCACAGAATCCTGCAGCCTATGCGGTGTATGTACGTGCAATGCAGGGTATTTCCTTTGCCAACGAGTATCTTCGTCAGACATCTGCCGATGTTCTCGAGGCTCGTGGAGTAAGTGCAGACCTTGCTGCAAGAATCGAGAGCTATCGTGCTGAGGCACGTTTCCTTCGTGCCTACCTCTACTGGATGGCAATGGATACATTCGGAAACGTTCCTTTCACAACAGAGAACTCTCCTTTCGGTGGAACATACAATCCTAAGCAGACTTCAAGGACAGAAGTGTTCAACTTCCTTGTAAACGAGCTTAATGACCTTATTTCCGACAACAGTGCCATGCCGGCTCCAAGATCGAACTATCCAAGAGCTGACAAGGGTTCTGCTGCAGGTCTTCTTGCACGTCTTTACCTCAATGCAGAGGTCTATACATCCGTAAGGGACGCACAGGGTAATGTCACTACTCCAGGTACTCCTATGTGGAATGAGGCTAAGGCAACCTGTGAAAAGATCTTCGACATGGGTTATGAACTCTGCCCTGAGTATGCCCACCTCTTCAGAGGCGATAACGGTGAGAATCCTGAAGCCCGCAACGAAATGCTCTGGACTGTAGCTTATGATGCGGAGAGCACTCAGTCATACGGCGGAACAACATATATGCTTTGTGCATGTGTTGCTGCAACAGATGTGACCGATAAATCCAAGCCTAACGGTCAGGTTAACGGCTGGGCCGGTCTTCGTGCACCATTCGAGTATGTCAACAAATACTTCGCTCCAACCGGTATCTCGGCAAAGGATGACAATGGAGTATATGTGGAGAATACATACACGATCAAGGACAAGAGAGGACAGATGTTCTACATCAAGGGCCGCAAGGAGTCTATGCAGGATGAACTCTATGTATTCCTCAGCGGTTGGTCATGCCTGAAGTACAACAATTACCCAAGCACTGTCAAGGATGTGTACAACCCTGGTGCTGAAGCTCTTGCAACAGCTGGTGTGAAGGCATACAGTGATATCGACTATCCTATGATACGTCTGGGTGAGATCTACCTCATCTATGCTGAGGCTTGTATGCATGCCGGTGGAGATGCTTCAAAGCAGATCAAGGCTCTTGCTGACCGTGCCGGTGTTGCCGCTCCTTCAAAGATCGACCAGGATTTCCTTGTTGCCGAAAGAGCACGTGAGCTTATGTGGGAAGGTCACAGAAGAACCGACCTTATCCGTTACAACCTCTTTGCAGGTGAGGATGTAAACTTCAACTGGACTTACAAGAGCGGTTCATTCACAGGCCAGCCGTTCCCAGGATACAAGTATATATTCTCAATCCCTTATTCAGAGCTTACAGCTAATGAGGAACTGGTTCAGAATCCAGGCTATCTCGATGCTGAATAATGTTTTAAGTTTATAATTTTTGATAGTATGAAACTAGCAAAATATATTGCAATATTGGCGGCTGCATTCAGTGTGAGTGTAGCTTGCGTGGAGGAGCTTGAGAAGGTGAAGATAGCCGATCCTTCTGAGGTCATCTCTCCTGTACTTGCCTCTATGGGGGATTCTCTCATTTTCAATGCTGAGAATCTTGCTTCAAAATACACATTCACCTGGGATGCCGCTGATTTCGGTGTCAAGGCTCAGGTCAATTATGCCATCGAGGCTTCTACCGAGACAGCGGGTCCAGTGGAAGTATTCACAGGAGCGACCGGAACCAAGGCTGATGTAGCTTATGAGATCATCAATGAAAGACTCTTCAACGGTCTTGCTCTCACTCCAGCAGAACCTGTAGCTGTGAACTTCATGGTTTCTGCAAAAATCGGTGAAGGACAGAAATATTATTCAGATCCTGTAAAGGTTATCGTTTCAGTGACTGCAGCTGAGAAGAAGTATCCTATGGTTTATGTGATCGGTTCATTCAATGACTGGGCAGACGGCACAACTCAGGAACTCTTCGACTTCGACGGCAAGGATGCTGAGTACAGCGGTATCGTAGGATTCAACGGAAAGGCAGCTAACGGATTCAAGGTAAGAGGTTCAGAAACCGGTTGGATCAACGAACTCGGCAACTGGGGTCTTGACGGATCCATCGATCCACCTGCAGCAGAGTCGACTGAGATTCCTTTGATCAGCGACGGAGGATCTTCAGACATCAAGATTCTTTCCAACGAGTTCTACAACTTCACTCTCGTGAAGGGTACTCCTGCTCTTAAGGTGAACTTCACATTCAACACTGTAGGTGTAATCGGTACTGCTGTCGGCGGTTGGGATTCAGACATCGACCTTACATTCGATTCAGTTACTCAGAAGTTCTATGCAGACGTCACATTGGTTGACGGTGAGATGAAGTTCCGTGCAAATGATGCATGGGATCTCAACTGGGGTGTATCTGCAGAAGGTGTGGTCATGACTGAGGGATCGCTCAACGGTGGCAGCAACATCACAGTTCCAGCTGGTAACTACCGTATCTACCTCAACCTCAACAACCCTGTAGATGCAACATTCGAACTCAACGCCGAGGACTATGGCAAGGAGCAGGAAGTTGTGATTCCGGACAAGCCGGTAATGACAGGCTGGGGTATCGTAGGATCGATCACCAACTGGGGTAACCTCACTGAGGACAACAAGTACATTGCTGACATCGCTTTGACTACAGACGGTACATGGTACTATGCTAAGGGTGTTGAGATTCCTGCTGATGCGGAGATCAAGTTCCGTCTTGACGGAGACTGGGCTAAGCAGTGGGGTCTTGGAGCTGATGCATTCGTGGCAAACAAGGAGTTCTTCCTTTCAAATGACGGAGGTTCAGGAAACATCAAGCCTGCAGCCGGTAAATATGACGTTTACCTCAACCCTGAGACAGGTGCCGTATGGTTCAACAATGACGGCAACTATCCTGGCGGAGCACCGGCTCCTGTGGCTGCAGAGTGGGGACTCATCGGTTCTATGGCTGCTTCTGGAAACTGGTCTAACAACATCACTCTCTTCGTAGAGGGAGACTATTTCGTGGCTCGCGGAGTCGTATTCGCTGACAACGACCAGTTCAAGTTCAGAAAGGGTAACTCATGGGGAGTAGAGCGTACATACGAGGGTGTGATCACTGTCGATGCTAAGCTCGACCTCATTGACGGTACAGGCGGAAAGCAGAACTCTTCAATCTCTAAGGGCGGAACATACGACGTGTTCTTTGCACAGGATGAGTCTGCATTCTATGTGATGACTCCTGGCAAGACTCCAGCTGATGCTGGTGCAGCACAGAAGGTCTACACAGACCCTTCAGCTGAGACATTCAACGTAGGATTCTCAGGCAGCGTGATCGGATGGGACGACCCTTCATACGACCAGAAGGACAGGGCTAGCTTCGTAAGCAAGAACGTTACTGATGCCAAGACTTTTGCAGGTACTTATGAGTTCAAGCTTGAAGGTATCACATTCGCGAACGGCGATGAGTTCAAGATCCGTATCAACGGACAGTGGATCGGAGTTGGCGGTGCTGTTGTAGAGGGTCTTGCAGTTTCAGGTGGTGACAACTTCGCAGCAGGTGAGGACGGCACTTACAATGTGACCATCACATTTGCATGGGACGGAAGCACTCATTCAGACGTAAAGGCTGTATTTACAAAATAATTTCCCCAAGGGTGGCCGGTCTTTTCCGGCCCCCTTTATATATGGTCTGCTGACCTTGGCTGGTCAGCAGATTGCCGAGTTAAAAATGATAGATATGAAAAAGGCATTTATTTTTATTGCAGCGGTATTTGCGGCACTCGTTTCGTGCCAGACCGTAGACCCTATCGAAGAGACGAAGGGAACGATAACCGTGACTCCAGAGGATGTTGTGTTCGGTATGGATGAGGGTGAAGTGTTGCTTACACTCACACTGAATTCATCTGTGAAGGAGTGGACTTTGACCCAGACAGGAGGAGAGGACTGGTGCATGCCGTCAAAGACATCCGGCAAGACTTCCACTACGATCAAGGTTGAAGCGAAACGCAATGTCGGAGAAAAGAGGACCTCAACACTTCAGTTCGATTCTCCCGGATGCGAACCTGCGATCGTGAATGTGGTTCAGAACGGAATTGAAAAGGCTGCCAAGCCGGAGGGTTTCACTGCAGGATTCAGATATAACGACGATAACTCCGTGTCTTTCATTTTCCTTGACAAGGATGCGGATGGAAAGTCGTACGACTATGCCTATCTCATCGGAGAGTTCAATGACTGGACTCCAAGTGATGAATATCTCATGCATAGGGACGAAGAGGCCGGCTGCTGGTGGTATACCCTCACTAATCTTGATCCGAATAAGGAATATATGTTCCAGTATTATCTCGGAAACTTTGATGAGGAAAGAGGACGTGCTTTTGCCGATCCGTTCTCTCCTATCGTGTATGAGGCCTATGACAGGCATATCGCCTATTCGACTTATCCGGATCTCAGGGAGTATCCGACTAAGACCAAGGGAGCCGTATCCGCTTTCCAGATAAATATGGAAGAGTACCAGTGGGAGGTGGATGACTATAAGATAGAAGATGAAAACGACCTCCTTATCTATGAGCTTCTTCTCCGCGATTTCTCCGCTACAGGTGACCTTAACGGAGCGATGGAAAAGCTCGACTACCTCGAAGGTCTCGGAATCAACGCAATCGAGCTCATGCCTATCCACGAGTTCAACGGCTCCGACAGCTGGGGATACAACCCTATAAGCTACTTCGGACTCGAGAAGTCATACGGAACACGTGATATGTACAAGAAGTTTATCGACGAGTGCCACAAGCGTGGAATCGCTGTAATCGTCGACGTTGTGTACAACCATGTTCATGAGGATCATCCTTATGCAGGTCTTTATTTTGACTGGAGCACCTACATGCCTACAGCTAACAATCCTTGGTTCAATGTTGTTGCACCGCATCCTTTCAGTGTCTTCCACGACTGGAACCATGAGAACGAATGGGTAAGGGACTATATCAAGTCAAGTCTGGAATACCTCATCAAGACCTATAAGGTTGACGGTTTCCGTTTCGACCTTACAAAGGGCTTCACCAACAAGCAGAGCAACGAAAGCTCGGCATCCAACTATGATGCAAGCCGTGTTGCCATTCTCAAGGATTATGCGGGCTTCATCAAGCAGGTTGATCCGAATGCAGTGGTGATCTTCGAGCATTTCGCTGATGCAGAGAACAATGAACTTGGAAAGGCTGGAGCCAAGATCTGGAGGAACCTCAACTGGGCGTACCGTCAGTCAGTATCCGGATCAAATGCCAACTTCAGCGATCTTTGGACCGGTACAGCTGTTCCTTTCGGTACCTATGTCGGATATATGGAAAGCCACGACGAGGAAAGGACATGCTTCGGTGCCACTACAGATAAGACAGAGTCGGTTTCGTGGGGTATCTGCGGTACTCTCAACAACTGGGGAGGAACGCCGGATATAGCCTTTGCTGCCGACGGAGCCCTGCTTGTAGCAAAGAACGTTACATTCACATCTTCCGATATGTTCAAGATCCGCGGAAACAACTCCTGGAATGTCGATGCATATAATCTCGGAGGAACAGTAAAGGGTCAGAAACTCCCTCTCAACAAGGATTTCACTCTTTCAAGCGGTGGCGGTTCTGCTGATATGGCAGCACCTGCAGCCGGAACCTATGATGTGTATTTCTCTCCGGCAGCGATGAAGGTATGGATCATGACTCCTGGTTCAAGACCTGCCGATCCTGATGTGGAGCAGGCTGATGCCCTTACAGTGGCAATGAACCGTGCGGCATGTAATGCAGCCTTCTTCTTTACTGTTCCGGGTCCTAAGATGATCTGGCAGTTCGGTGAGCTTGGATACGATATCTCTATTGAGGAAGGAGGCAGAACATCAAAGAAACCTCTGCATTGGGAGTATTTCGACGTGCCGGCAAGAAAGAAACTCTATGATACCTATGCCGGTCTGATGAACTTCCGTGCTGAGAATCCAAGATTCTTTGACAGCGATGCCACTTTCAAGTGGGCTCCTTCAACAACCACAAAGACCATCTTTGCAGAGGCGGACGGAAAGAGGTTTGCCGTAGTCGGCAACTTCGCAAAGGGAAGCCAGACAGTGTCTGTGACCCTCCCGGCAGGCGGAACATGGACCAACTGGTTCGATAAGTCCGAGAAATACAACGGGGCATCCCAGTCATTCAAGCTCAATGAGGGAGAGTTCAAGCTTCTGGTCAACTTTTAATGTCTGAAAACCTCGGGAAATGAAATCTGCTTTAAAACTTATACTGATGATGGCTATGGTGGCTTCCGCTCTTTCTTCATGCAAGGACTGTCCTGAAAATGCTGTTCCTGCCGCCGTCTATGAGGAATGTGTCTATGATGGAAGTGCTGCCAGTTTCTCGCTGTGGGCACCTGAGGCTGAAGATGTCCGGCTCCGTCTGTACTCTTCTGCCCAGGATAAGGAAGCAGCCGAACTGATCGGCATGGAAAAGTCAGAAGACGGACTCTGGAAGGCGACAGTCGACAAGGATATAAAGGGCTCGTTCTATACCTTCCAGGTAAAGAGAGACGGAAAGTGGCTTGAGGAAACTGCCGGTTTCGCAGTCAAGGCTGTAGGAGTGAACGGAATGAGGGGAGCTGTCGTAGACTGGGACGAAACGGACCCATGCGGTTGGGAGGATGACAAGAGTCCGGTTGTGAAGCCTTCAGACATCATCGTGTATGAACTTCACCACAGGGATTTCTCGATTCATAATACATCAGGAATCTCGGAAAAGGGAAAATATCTGGCTCTTACTGAAGAAGGGACAAGAAATCCGGACGGACTCGCCACCGGTATCGATCATCTCAAGGAACTGGGCATAACCTATGTCCAGCTCCTGCCGTCAACAGACTTCGCAACTATCGATGAAACCCGTCTTGAAGACAATCAGTACAACTGGGGATATGAGCCGCTTAACTATAACGCAGTAGAAGGTTCGTATTCTACCGATCCTTATGATCCGGTGACCCGCATCAATGAGTTCAAGAAGATGGTCCAGGCCCTCCACAAGGCCGGAATCAGAGTGATTCTTGATGTCGTCTACAATCATACGACAAACGCCTCGGTAACAGGTTTTGAACGTACCAACCCGGGCTATTTCTACAGGATGCAGGCAGACGGAAGTTTCTGCAACGCTTCCGGATGTGGAAATGAGACAGCTTCCGAGCGTGAGATGTTCAGAAAGTTCATGGTAGAGTCTCTTGAGTGGTGGATGAAGGAATACCATATTGACGGATTCCGTTTCGACCTTATGGCGATTCACGACATCGAGACCATGAATCTGATAAGTGAAAGACTCCACGCAATCGATCCGGACGTGGTTATATATGGAGAAGGCTGGGCAGCATCCTCTGTTGC
Source organism: Bacteroidales bacterium (assembly GCA_017625725.1). GTDB lineage: Bacteria > Bacteroidota > Bacteroidia > Bacteroidales > UBA932 > Cryptobacteroides. The sequence continues at coordinate 82,624 of JAGAKH010000013.1, forward strand.
CATGCCTGAGGAGCAGATTGCATTGAAGGTGAATACTCACATGCTTGATAAGGTAGGAGCCTTCAGTGACAATATCCGTGATGCCATTCGCGGACCGCTTGACTGTTCGAATGCAGGATTCATGGACGGCGTCGAAGGCAAGAAGGCTGATCTGGAATTCGGTATCGCAGGTGGTGTGAGCCACCCTCAGGTCTCGGTTCCTTTCTGGACCAACAATCCTCTGCAGCATGTCAGCTATGCCAGCTGCCACGATGACCACTGTCTCCGTGACCGTCTTGAAGAGGCAACCAAGGCTTCTGAACAGGACCGTCTAAGGATGGTCAAACTTGCCCAGACTGCTGTCTACACTTCTCAGGGAATCCCATTCATATTCAATGGAGAGGAACTCTACCGTCACAAGCAAGGCGTGAAGAACAGCTACAACCAGCCGGATGCCATCAATGCCATCGACTGGACCTACAAGACCCGCTACAAGGACCTTGTCGACTATTATTCTGCTCTTGCCGCAATCCGTCATGCTCATCCTGGCTTCTGTCTTGGAGATGCTGATCTGGTCAGAGAGAAACTCCGTTTCATAGATGTGGAGGATCCGTGTGTCGTAGCCTTCCGTATTGAAGGACTTGAGGGAATCGATGAGGCAAAGTCCCTGACCGTACTTCTCAACGGTTCAAAGAAAAATGTCAAGGTGGAGATACCGCAGGGAGACTATACGGTTCTCGCCCAGAACGGAACTGCAGATGCGGACGGACTCGGAGCATTTTCCGGAAAGCTGATTTCGGCAAATCCTACCTCAGCCACCATCCTCGCTGAATACCGCGGTCAATAATCCCATGAAACTGCTCTTGGTCAAACTTATAATAACATGAAAAAAATATTATTTACCCTCTGTGCCGTTCTTATGGCGTTCTCATGCTGCCAGACACCTCAGCAGCAGCCTTTGGAAAATTGCGTAGTGTATGAGATGAATGTCCGTCAGTACACACCTGAAGGAACTTTTGCAGCTGCACAGCAGCAGCTCCCTCGTCTGAAGGAACTCGGAATCGACATTCTCTGGCTGATGCCGATCCATCCTATCGGAGTCAAGGAACGCAAGGGAACCCTCGGATCTTACTATGCAATAGCCGACTATAAGGCGATAAATCCGGAGTTCGGAACAATGGAGGATTTCGAACGTTTCCTCGCAGAGGCTCACAAGCTTGGCTTCCGTGTCATTCTTGACTGTGTGGCAAACCATACATCACCCGATGCAAGATGGATCAACGAGTGTCCGGCAGACTGGTATGTAAGAGATTCCCTCGGCAACACAGTTGTAAACTACGACTGGTATGACATCGCCGAACTGAATTATGACAAGAAGGAGGTATGGGATGCAATGGCTGACCAGATGAATTTCTGGATGGATAAAGGCATTGACGGCTTCCGTTGCGATATGGCATGCGAAGTTCCGCTTGAATTCTGGCAGGAGACCATTTCTGCTCTTCGTGAGAAATATCCTGATATGTTCATGCTTGCTGAAGGCGAGGAACCCAAGCTTCATTCCCTTTCAGGATTCAATTCGTCATACGCATGGGAACTCCACCATATGCTGAATGACATTGCACGTGGAGAAAAGAATATTCCTGAACTTCTGGCATACATCGAAAAAGATGCTCAGAGACATCCTGAGGATGCATTCCGTCTCATGTTTACCTCCAATCACGATGAAAACTCATGGGCCGGAACCGAGTTCGAAAGAATGGGTGATGCCGCGAAGGTAATGGCTGTGCTTACATTCACTCTTCCGGGAGGACAGCCACTCATCTACACAGGTCAGGAAATGGGATGGAACAAGAGATTCGAGTTCTTTGAGAAAGATCCGATACCGGCTTGGGAAAACAACGAGTATACAGAGTTCTACAAATGGCTTATTGATGTCCGTCATAGCAATCCTGCACTTGCAGCAGGTGTGAACGGCGGTCGTTTCGAAGTAGTCTCTACTGACGACAGCACCCTCGTCTTCACAAGAACTCTCCCTGATAATAAGGTTACAGTGAAGGCAGAGCTTAAGGCACCTTGGTCATACGAAATCGTAGCGGAATAATGAAAAGGATTATCATAACTCTCGCAATCATATCCCTCGCTGCATGTACGGCAAGGCCTTCTTTTGACCCTTCATCGGTAGCCGATGCCACTGCCGGTCAGGTTACACGCGTGGAACCGCTTTCATGGTGGGTAGGAATGAAGACCGATCTCCAGCTTCTTGTCCAGGGTACCGGCATTTCCGAGTATAATGTCGAAATAGAAGGAGGCAAAGGTGTATCTGTGGAAAAGGTAGCAAAGGCTGAAAGTCCGAACTATCTTTTTGTGGATGTGGAAATCGCTGCTGATGCTCAGCCTGGCACTTACTATATCGTCTTCTCAAAGGACGGAAAGTCATTCAAGTATCCTTATGAGATAGCGGCTCGTGTTGAAGGCTCAGCCCAGCGCAAGAGCTTTACCACAGCGGATATGGTCTACCTCATCATGCCGGACCGCTTTGCAAATGGCGATCCTTCAAATGATTCTACAGATGACACAGCTGAGGATGCTGACCGTGCGGACGGCAACGGACGCCACGGAGGAGACATTCAGGGTGTTATCGATCATCTTGATTATATAAGTGAACTTGGAGCCACATACATCTGGACTACGCCTTTCCTTGAGGATAACGCTCCACGTGGCTCATATCATGGCTATGCAGCCTCGGATTATTACCATATCGACTCCCGCTTCGGCTCCAACGAGCTTTACAGGACTCTCGTCGACAAGGCCCGTGAGAAGGGAATAGGCATAATCATGGACATTGTACCAAACCATTGCGGAACGGAACACTGGTGGATGGAAGACCTTCCTTTCCAGGACTGGATCCATCAGTTCCCTACATACACCGGAACAAATGTGGCATTCTCAACCAACATGGACCCAAATGCTTCGGCTAGAGACCTTTTCATCCAGGAAAGCGGATGGTTTGTACCGTCGATGGTGGACATGAATCTTGACAATCCTTATGTTCTCCAGTATTTCATCCAGTGGGGTGTGTGGTGGATAGAATATTCCGGACTTAACGGATTCCGTGTAGACACATATCCATACAATGAGAAGGAACCGGCAGCAGAATGGTGCAAGGCCATCCTTGATGAGTATCCGGATTTCAATATAGTGGGTGAGTGCTGGACATCGTCCATCCCTCAGCTTGCGTACTGGCAGGGTGGAAATGCCAACAAGGACGGATTTGATTCCCATCTTCCTTCTATCATGGATTTTCCTCTTCATGATGCCATGCGTGCGGCTCTCTCCGAGGATCACGGCGGCTGGGGTGCTGGTATGTCCAAGGTCTATGACGTCCTGTCACACGACTTCGTCTATCACGACCTGTCAAAGATGCTCATCTTCCCCGGTAACCACGATACGGCACGTATAGGTGATGTGGTACGCAAGGATCCACGTGCCCTCAAGCTTGCCATGACGATGATGGCAACTATGCGAGGCATTCCTCAGATCTTTGCCGGTGACGAACTTATGTTCGTCTCCGCCAAACCGGACAACATCGGTGACCATCCGGGTCTCCGCGTGGATTTTCCAGGTGGCTGGGAAGGCGATCAGCTCGATTTCTTTACAGAGGAAGGACGTGCGGCCCAGACTCATAATACAGACGGCCTCGAGGTCCCTAAGGGTCAGGCTGCCGATCTGTTTGACTATGTCAGCCGTCTCTTCCAGTGGAGAAAGACAGCCGATGTCATCCATAACGGAAAGACCCTGCATTTCATGACACGTGACAACACCTATGCATATTTCCGCTACAACGATGAAAAAGCGGTGTTTGTATACATCAACAATAATCTTGAAGATAAGAACATTCCATGGTCTTACTATTCTGAGATCACCGAAGGACTCCATGATGGTGTCGATGTCTTGACAGGAGAGCCGTTTGAGGTGTCGGATGCAACTGTAGTGGCTCCAAAGACAGCCTTAGTGGTTGAATACAGACGATGATAATAATGTTACAATAATATGAAAAGAATACTTACAGCAATTTCAACAATCCTCTTTCTTGCAGCCTGCACAGCAGTCCAGTCTGTGGAAGTGACGGACGTACAGACCCTCAAATCTCCTTCAGGCAACATGGAGATGACCTTTCAGCTTACAGCAGAAGGCACGCCTCAGTATGCCCTGAACTACGGAGAACAGAAGGTGATCCTCCCGTCTGACCTCGGTTTCGAATTTCGCGGTGTCCTCAAGGCACAGAAACTTGTCTATAATGCGGACGGAACCATCTCCAAGGAGGACCGTCAGCCTTGCAACTCCTTCTATGACGGTTTTGCAGTTGAAAGTGTGGAAACTGGAACCTTTGATGAGACCTGGGAACCTGTATGGGGAGAAGAAGCTCAGATCCGTAACAACTACAACGAACTTCTCGTCAACCTTGTCCAGACAGAGACTGAAAGAAAGATGTCAATCCGTTTCCGTCTTTATGATGACGGTCTTGGATTCCGTTACGAGTTCCCTTATCAGCAGAAACTCAGCTATTTTGTCATCAAGGAGGAAATGACGCAGTTCGCCCTTGCCGGTGACCACACAGCATGGTGGTTGCCAGGCGACTATGACACTCAGGAGTATAATTTCACTGAGTGCCGTCTTTCTGAAATTGCAGGTAAGATGCAGGATGCCATCTGCGGCAACGATTCACAGACTCCATTCTCTGTCAATGGTGTCCAGACCTCTCTTCAGATGCGTACTGACGACGGTCTCTATATCAATATTCATGAGGCTGCCCTCATCGACTATCCGTGCATGCACCTCGAACTTGACCCTAAGACCTTTACATTCACTTCTCATCTTACTCCAGATGCCCAGGGATGGAAAGGCCGTCTTCAGACCCCATGCAACACTCCTTGGAGAACAGTCCAGGTTGCCCCTACAGCAACAGCTCAGCTTGCGTCGCGTCTGATTCTCAACCTTAACGAGCCTTGTGCATACGAAGACACAGACTGGATACGTCCTGTCAAATATATCGGAGTATGGTGGGAGATGATTTCCGGCAAGGGATCATGGGCCTATACCGACGATTTCGCGTCCGTTCAGCTCGGAAAGACCGACTACTCGAAGGCAACGCCTAATGGAAGACATTCTGCCAACAATGATAATGTACGTCGTTATATCGATTTCGCGGCTGAGCATGGCTTTGACCAGGTGCTTGTAGAAGGCTGGAATGAAGGATGGGAAGACTGGGCGAACTGCAACAAGGACTATGTCTTCGATTTCGTGACCCCATATCCAGATTTCGATATCAAGGCTCTTAATGAGTATGCTCACAGCAAAGGCGTGAAGCTGATGATGCATCATGAGACCTCCTCATCTGTCCGTAACTACGAAAGACATATCGACCAGGCTCTCGAACTCATGGATAAATACGGATATAACTCCATCAAGAGCGGTTATGTGGGAGATATCCTTCCTATAGGAGAACATCACTACAGCCAGTCGCTCATCAACCATTATATGTTCGCCCTCAAGAAGGCTGCCGAGCATAAGGTGATGCTTAACGGTCATGAGATGGTCCGTCCGACCGGTCTCTGCCGCACTTATCCTAACCTTATCGGAAGCGAATCCGCACGCGGAACTGAATATCAGGCTTTCGGCGGCACGATGCCTCACCATGTGACCATCCTTCCGTTCACACGTCTCAACGGTGGTCCTATGGACTACACTCCGGGAATCTTTGTCCAGGACCTGGCTTCTGTTACAGAGGGTAGGAACACCTCATGGGTCAATGCTACCATAGCCAACCAGCTCGCTCTTTATGTGACAATGTCTTCTCCGCTTCAGATGGCGGCAGACCTTCCTGAGCATTATGAGCAGTTCATGGATGCCTTCCAGTTCATCAAGGACGTAGATATAGACTGGATCCAGTCCAGGTATCTTCTTGCAGAGCCTGGTGACTATGTGGTGGTTGCAAGACAGGGAAAGAAGGCAGGCCAGTGGTTCTGCGGTGGTGTCACCGATGACAACAGACGTACACTCGAAGTGCCTATGAACTTCCTTGAAGAGGGAAGGACCTATGAGGCGACAATCTATGCGGATGCAGAAGATGCTGACTATAAGGAAAATCCGCAGGCCTACAGGATATGGAAGCAGGATGTGACTTCGAAGGACGTTCTCTCCATTGCCATGGCTCGCGGAGGTGGATTTGCGATAAGTTTTGATGAAAAATAAACTATAACAATTATTTTATTTATGATGAAGACAAAAACGATCGAAATTTCTTCTGGAGTCTCTTATGTGACCCCAGAGGTATTCGTTGTGGATATTCGCAACGAGGGTGTATTGTGTCAAAGCGGAAGCTTTGAAAAATGGAATGAAGATAATGATTTCCAGTGGGAGTAGTGTGGTTTTTAATGATTTGTGAAGATGAGAAAGATTTATTCATTCATTATCGCTGCAGCTGCAGTTGCTGCTTCAGCATGTACACAGGAACTGGAAAACAAGGTTCAGGAGCAGACTGGTGAAACAGTTGTTTTCTGTGCCTATACAGATGGTACTGACGTAAAAGCTACTCTCAATGAGGATACAAAATGCTCGGAGTGGGAGTCCGGTGATGCCATTGCAATCTTCAATGGCATCAAAGGCTTTGAGTTCAAGACAGAGGACAGCGGTGCAAAAGCGGATTTTACATACACTGGCAATGACTTCTCTGGCAATAAGTTCATGGCCGTTTATCCTTATGGAGACTACACTGCAGATATTGAAAACAAGATTGTGACGGCAAATGTGCCTACATATCAGCCAAGCCGCAACAATGATTACAGCGCAGGTGCTGTTCCGGCTGTCGCTTATTCTGAGGATATGTCGCTTAAATTCAAGAATGCCTCCGCTCTTCTGAAGTTTACTGTAAAAGGATCAAATGTCAAGGGACTCATATTCTACGGACACGACAACGAGGCTGTATCCGGAAATGTCAGGATTACTCTTGATGAAGACAATACAGTGAAGTCGGTAGAGGCTCTGGAAACAACCATTACAGAAAATGAGATCACGGAGACAAAACTGATCACTTGGGTCAAGATCTGGGCTCAGACTGATGATTATTGTTTTGACGAAGGTGTTACATACTATCTTTCAGTTGTTCCTCAGAACTTTACAAAGGGTTTCACTGCACAGCTTGAAATCGACGGTGTAGGAGTGGTGGATGTGAAGTCTACCAGCCAGCCATATGACCTCAAGCCAAACACAATCCTTAATCTTGGTGAATTCTCTTACGATGCTCCTGAAGCGAATGAGTGGGCTGTAGCAGGAGGATTCAATGAATGGAGCATGACTGCAAATCCTATGACCCTTGAAGGTGACTTTTATGTCCTCAAAGGTGTTACAGGCCTGAACTTTACTCCACAGGAAGATGAGGCGGACCTTTCATCTGCATCAGGATTCCAGTTCATCAGCAAGGGAACGGCTTGGAAAGGCGGTTACGGTGACACTCAGACACCTGGTAAGTTGAGCACCGGCTCATGGTCGTGGTATTGGGAAGATGGAGGAAAGAATATCTATGTTGATGGTGCTGATGCCGATGATGCATTCGATATCTACCTTAATCCGGTTTCCAAGAAATTCGTAATTGTCTCTGCCGGTGACCCTATGCCTGAGGACGTGGTGGCTCCTGAGCCAGAGTATGGATACTGGGCTGTGGTAGGCTCAATGACCGATGGCTGGAACTCTGAAATAAAGATGGAACTTGATGGCGACTGGTATGTTGCAAGAGGTGTCGAGGTGGCATCTGATGCAAAGTTCAAGTTCCGTGCGGACGGTGACTGGGACATTACAAGGGGTGCCGGTGATGCTAAGGTTCCAGCAGGTAGCGAGGTTGAAGTGTCTTCACCAGGTAATGACATATCTGTAACCGAGCCTGCAGTGTATGATATCTTCCTTTCCAAGGATACTTATAAGATGAAGCTTGAGAAGGTCGGTGATATTGTGGTAGTTGAGCCAGGTACAACAACTCCGGGAGAAGACTCTGAGTGGGCTGTATATGCTCAGTTTGGATCTGAAACTTGGAGCGAGGTAATGATGAAGACTACAACAAGAGAGGGTCTTTTTGTTGTCGAGAATAAGACAATGAATGCATACAATAAACTTCTCATCAAGAAGTATAACGATAATGATTGGAAAGTTAAATATGGTTCATATGATGTGAATTATATCAAGACTGATCGATATTTCACAGTTGCTTCAAATGGAGGAGATGTTTTTGTTGAGGCTGCAGGAACTTACGATATCTACTTTGATTATACAAATACGATGGTTTACCTTATGTCTGCAGGCTCAGATTATGCATCTGCAACTGAACAGATAGAGAGCGGTAAAGCTCCGGTAGTAGAATCTGGTACTAGACTGTATCTGAAACCAAATAGCAATTGGATGCAATCTAATGCCCGATTCGCTGTATATACATGGGACGGTGGCGACCAGTGGTTCGATATGAAGGATTCTGACTCTGATGGAATTTATGAGGTACTTATCCCTGAAGGTATTGTGAATATTATATTCTGTCGAATGAATCCTGGTGCTTCAGCAAATGGTTGGGGCAACAAGTGGAATCAGACAGGTGACCTGAAAGTGCCTACAGACGGTAAGAATCTTTATACAGTAAAGGAGAGCACCTGGGATAAAGGTGGCGGAACCTGGTCTGTAAAATAATCATATCCGAAAGCCCGAGGGTGAAACTTCGGGCTTTTGCCAGTAATTAAAATATATAAATCATGAAATTGTTGTTGAAGAAGGCTTTTGCTGCTTTTGCCGTTCTTTTCGGCGTGACTTCCTGCATGGATGATATCCTTGGACCGGGAGAACTTCCTGAAGAAGGCATGGTAGCTTACACTGCATATGTTGACGGCACAGACACCAAGACATCCCTTGAAAGTAATGTGACGATGTGGGAAGGTGAGGAGTGGATTCAGATAGTCGGCAGAAAAGGGAATTATTGGTTCAATGCCAATGTGTCTTCTCCTTCGTCTTCTGCTGTGTTCTCCTATAACGGGGACAACGGTGAATACAATGAGAAAGATGTTATGGCGGTGTATCCGGCAGGAAGTGTGTCTTATGGCAAGGATTTTACCGATATGAAGGTGTACAATGTGACGGTACCTTCCGATCAGACTCCTGTCATCGGGTCTTATGATCCGGCAGCAGCAGTGGCAGTGGCCTATACCGACAATGATAAGCTTCATTTCAAGAATGCCGTGGCCCTTCTCAAGTTTACCATAGGCTCGGACAATGTCAGGAACGTGACGGTATATGGGGATGTCCCTGAGTCTGAGGAAGTGCAGGTTCAGGAGGGTGTCATATACCTGAAACCAAATTCCAACTGGAAGGATGCCGGAGCCCGTTTCGCTGCCTATTTCTTCGGCAATGGTGAGACATGGTCCGACATGACACTTGTGGCGGGACAGACTGATGTCTACCAATGCACAGTTCCGACAGGTTTTGCAAATGTCATATTTGTCAGAATGAATCCTGCGACAACTGCAAACAACTGGGATAACAAATGGGACCAGACCAAAGACCTTAAGGTGCAGTCTCCAGGAACCAACCTATTCACAGTGACTGAAGGACAATGGAATAATGCTACCGGAAGCTGGGGCTCTTTTAAAGACAAGGCAAGGAACGGCATATCGGGTACAGGAACATTAGCCTATAATGGTGGAAATCCGATAATTACAGGGGCGTCAAATAATTATGTATCCATGACAGGAACCTTCATCAAAGGATGCACCTATTATATGGCAATCGCTCCGGTAGTCTTTGAGAACGGATTCACGATGGAATTCAGCAATAGCGGAAATTCTGATAAATATCCTGTCAGGTCTACATCCAAACGGGTTGAATTCAAGAGAAACACCATTTATAATCTTGGAACCATCATGTCCGGCAAGGATACAGGATTCTTTGCAGATCCTGGAATTCCTGATGCAGACGGCGGGTGTACCATATATTTCCGTCCGGAAGAAGGTAGTGAATTCGACGGATATGACTCGGACCTGTATGCTCATGTATGGCTGAAGCATCCGGACGGTTCCGACATTTCCGGATGTGGCTCCAGCTGGGGGGATAATTCTGAAAAATATAAGCTTGCCAAGGTGGGGGACAATCTGTGGTCGATGACGATATCTCCGTCAATCCGTTCATGGTTCTCATCCGGAACCCACCCTTTGCAAAGGATCGGCATACTGGCGAGGACGGCCGCCAAGGACAGACAGACAGATGATTATTTCATCAAAGTCACAGACAGACTCTATGGCATGACATTCCCGCTTCCTGAAGGAGTTCAGCATGGAATAAACTACATTGACAACAGCACGGTAACACTCGTCCTGTATGACAGGGATAATCAGGGCAGGAGTCATGACTTCTGCAACCTTCTATGGGATGACAACTGGTGGGGTGACAGCAGCAAGCCTAAGAAGCCTCTGTACTATGATGACGAAAGCGGATGCTGGTGGATCACTCTGACAGGCCTGAACCCTGACAGACAGTATAAGTTCCAGTATCAGCTCGGATACGGAAGCACTGTGACTGTGACTACCTTCGATCCTTACACAGAGATTGTTTATGACAGGAGCAATGACCAGTGGATATCCTCATCAACCTATCCGAACCTTTCCCAGGAATATGGTGACACCCATTACGGCAGGGACAACGGTTTTATCTCAGCCTTCAAGATCAACAGGGATGTATATGACTGGAAGGTTAAGGATTACGATATAGAGGATAAGAATGACCTGATAATCTATGAACTTCATCTGCGCGACTTTACCGACAATGCCTATGGAGAGGGCAGTGTCAAGGCTGCAATGGCCAAGCTTGACTATCTCAAGACCCTTGGCGTGAATGCCATAGAATTGATGCCGGTTCAGGAATTTGACGGTAATGACAGCTGGGGCTATGGAAATCATGCATATTTTGCATTGGACAAGGCGTACGGTACAAGGAAGGACTACAAGGCATTCATAGATGCATGCCACCAGAGGGGAATGGCAGTTATCTTCGATGTCGTGTATAACCATGCTACAGGTGCCCACCCTTATGCCGCAATGTATTGGGACGGCACCGCCAACAAGACTGCTTCAAACAATCCTTGGTTCAATGTGGATGCTCCTCATGGATGGAGTGTCTTCCATGACTGGAATCACAGCAATCCTATGGTCCGAGAGCACGTGAGGAGGAGTCTGACTTATCTGATGACAGAATATAAGGTGGACGGATTCCGGTTTGACCTGACAAAGGGCTTCACCCAGACAGGTGGGGAGTCTTATGACCAGAATCGAGTGGACTGGCTCAAGGAATACAACGCCCATATTCAATCGGTTGACAGTGACGCAGTCATGATCTGCGAACATTTTGTAGATGATGAGAATTATGAGCTCGGAAAAGCAGGAATCAAGGTGTGGAGGAATATGAACTACTCTTATTCCAAGGCTATGAAGAGGGATATGTCAGTGGCGGACTTCTCGGGAACGACAAACGGCTTCAATGATAATGGAACGATGGCGGAATGGGACCATTTCGGAATGTTCGTCGGTTATCAGGAAAGTCATGATGAGGAAAGAACCAATTATGAGGGCCAGTGGGATTATACAGGTGCAGAGATCGACTTCGCGACAAGAATGGAGCGTGCGAAGATCAATGCCGCCTTCTTCCTTCTTTCTCCGGGACCGAAGATGATCTGGCAGTACGGTGAACTTGGATATGATTATTCTCTCTTCTATGACAGAGACAGCGGCACTGTGATAAAAGATGATGGCACTAAGATGAAGAAAAAGCCTTATGTGGCTGATTCTTATCTGGCTGTCAAGGAGAGGAAGGCTCTTTATGACACTTATTGCAGCCTGCTTGCCTTCCGCAAGAAGAATCACAGATGCTTCGACAGCGATGTGAATTTCCGTTGGAAGGTGGGATCTGGCAATCAGGTGGGACGCTACGCTTATGTCAAGGACGGAGACGGCAGGCAGTTTGTCCTCTTCGGTAACTTCGGCAAGGGGACTCAGACTATCAGCGTTACCCTTCCTTCCGGTGGAGACTGGTACCAGTATGACAATCCTGCTGCAGTCTGGAGCGGATCCTCACATTCGACAACAATGGCGGAAGGCCAGTTCTATATACTCGTAAGCGACAAGTCTATGTGTCTCTAATAATAATGGATATTGGCAATGCAGTAGGCATAAGTGAGGGTAATCTCGCTTGTGCCTATTGTTTTTCTGTCGGGAATCGTTATCTTTACAAGATAAACTTACCGTTATGAAGAACAGTCATTTCATACTGATGCTGTCGTTGCTATTGTCTTCTGCATGTATCCAAGAGAAAATATATATACAGAGTCCTTCCTTTCATGCTTTAGTTGAAGAATTGGACAGAACGAAAACAGAACTGGGCGAGGATAATAAGGTCCTGTGGACTTCGGGAGATGAGATATCTGTGTTTGAGAACAATATCAGTGCTTCTGTCTATAGGATTACTTCAGGGTCGGCGGGTAAGGCCTATGCTGACTTCGACCTTGTCTCTTCTGTTCCGTCCGGTATTCAGACGGGATATAATGTGGCAATCTATCCTTCATCAGATGGTGCACGATGTGCCTTTGCTTCCGGGGGCGGTTTCAAGCTCTCGGGTTTTACTGCACCTTCGCTCCAGTCCTACTCTGAGTCCTCCTTTTCTTCCGGAGTCTTCCCTATGGTGGCGATTTCACCTGAAGGTGAACGTGACCTTTCGTTCAGGAATGCATTTGGAGTGCTGAAGCTTCAGCTGAAAGGAACCGCATCCATAAAGTCTCTGACTCTTAAAGGAAATGATTCGGAGCTCCTTTCCGGTCCTTGTGAAGTCACCGTTTACTCCAATGGCAGGAATCCTGAGGTGACTATGACTGGTGCTGCTGCCAGTGAAGTCGTTCTGGATTGTGGAGATGAAGGTGTGGCTCTGTCTTCCGGCAAGGCAACTCCTTTTCTGATTGCAGTGCCTCCTGTGGGCTTCAAGAAGGGCTTTACTGTCGTGGTTGAGGATGTTGATGGAGGAAAGATGACCCTTGTGACAGAAAAAGAGAATCCTGTAGGCCGTTCATCCATACTCAGGATGCCGGAGATAGTATATTCTCCTGAACCGTCTGTTTCGATAAATGTTTCGGTTCTTGAATCATCATTTGATGATGTGAAGATTTCAGTAGAGTTGGAAGGATATGCCCAGTATGCCGCCAAGGTTGTGCCTAAGAGTGAATTCAATGCGGCGAATGCCGTCAGGGAGGCCAATTGGAAGCAGGTTCCGAGACAGACGGATTCATTCTCATATACGGGTTCGCTGACATCCTTCCCTTCAGGTACAGCATCGTTTTCTCTTGTTGCAGGTCAGACCTATATCCTTTGGGTAGCACCGTATCTTTCAGGACAGATCAGAGTGAGTGAAGATGATCTTTATATAAAGGAAATAGCAGTTCCCGGAATTCTATCAGGAGGAAACAGTAAAGTCGTGTTGGAAAACACAGAGTCTGATTATCAGTCATTGACTGCCGTTCTGAGTTCATCAGGTGCATACATGATAGCTGCAGCATTTGTGTCGGCATCTGAGCTTGCATCATTGCCGACGGATGAATCGAAGGCGGACTTCGCTTTGAACAATGGTGTTGTCATGTCAGGAGAACAGCTTACAATTACCAGGTCATCCCTTGCCTCTGGAGAAACCTATACCCTCATAGCTATTGCAGTAGACAGCCAAGGCCGTTATGGCAAGGTTCTCCAGCATGACATTGCCACATCGGTAATCAGATTCAATAACAATGTGACCATCAGTCTGGAAATAAGGAATGAATTCAAGACTTTGTATGTAAGGCCGGAAGTGAGTGGAGATGATGTGGAATTTTTCTATTATTACATAGGAACTGCCTCTGGTTCCGTTTGGAACAGAGTCTTGGGCGGTACCCGCGAATCAGCTGAGAAGTATATGGCTGTCGAAAAGAACAGTTATCTGATACAGAATACGGAAGATACGCCTATGATTGACGGTCAGCTGAAGTTTGACGATGTGACATTAGGTGAGGAATATGTCGTGGCGGTCATGGCTCTTACCTCAGATGGAACTGTGTCAAGGCTGTTCATGGAAAAGTTTACCCCTGGCCTGAATCTGGATAAATATATATATGATACCGGTGCAGACAAATGGCTGAAGTCGAGGCCAGATGTCAAATTGGGCAAAACGGAGATGATAGGAGATTTTTACTATATCACTTGGACTGTCATCCCGGCTTCCGGCACGACTGCCTATACCTGGTGTACTCATCCGGATTGGATGGCCCGATTCCCGACACCGGAAGAACAGATCATAGCCATATTGAATAATGGTACGAAGGTAACTCCTGGTGTGCAGGACCAAATGCCTTACGGTGATGAGGGGTTTTTAATCTATGTGACTTGGCAGGATGAAGATGGCAACTTCTATGCTCCGGTAAGTTTCCAGACGAGTGAATGATGTCAAAGGGTCTGTCCGTCAATGAACTCTCTCAAGATTGAAGTCGGCGGTATCGCAGCTATTTCTGCAGGTGAAAGTGCGATTATGTAGTCCAGGAATTTCAGCATTCTGGATGCTTCTATGAATGCCGGAGATGATGGTGATATCCTTCTTAGAAGCGGTTCAGCATAATATTTCAGTACAGGAAGTTCAAAAATATGGGCAGAGTTGAAAACAGCGTCGGCATTTTCCTGATAAGGGAAGATGTTGCGGTTCTCGCCTCTACGGACGCTCTGCCATCTCAGGATCGTGTCTTCCGGAGAAATACCTCTGGTACGGTTGTCCCTGATCATTCTTCTCAACATCCTGTTGTCGGAAGTGGAGATGTTGTTGTTTTCATCGATTGATAAGGAGGTGAGGGCGGAGGCATAGACTCTGAATACCTTTGAACTGTCCACTCCCGGAATCATAGCAGGATTGAGTGCATGGATGCCTTCCATGATAAGGATGTCCTTCTCGTGCAGCTGCATGAAATTACCGTTGAATGTCCTTTTCCCTTCCTTGAAGTCAAACTTGGGGATTTCCACTTCTTTCCCTGCAAGCAATTCGTTGAGCTGCCGGCCTAGAAACTCAAGATCCATCGCCTGCAATGCCTCGAAATCATAATCGCCTTTCTCATCTCGTGGAGTGTGCTCTCTGTCTACGAAATAGTTGTCGAGTTCGATGATTTTTGGGTTCAGACCGAGAATCCTGCACTGAAGTGCCAGTCTCTTGGAGGTTGATGTCTTTCCGCTGCTGGATGGTCCGGCTATGAAGACGATCTTTACACTTCCTTTTCTGGAATTTATCTGGTCGGCTATGTCTGCGTATTTCCTTTCGTGAAGTGCTTCTGACAGGTTTATCAGATCGATGATATTTCCAAAAAGTACCGTCCGGTTGAGGGTTCCGACTCCTCTGACACCCATGATGGAACACCAATCCGAATGTTCCTTCAGAGCTGTGGCGATCTTTGACTGCCTTTTCATAGGAAGCACCTTTCCCGCATCGCCATCCATAGGGTACTGAAGACAGAATCCTTCGTTGAAGCCCATCAGACTGAAGGTCTTGAGAATACCTGTCGATAAGGTCAGAGGCCCGTAGAATGTGTCAGCCTGGCCGTCAAGGAAGTAGACATTGTAATTGAATCTTCCGATGGTCTTCATCAGATTCACTTTTTCTGTCTGCCCCTTATCTTCAAAGAATCTGCATGCATCTTCTCGGCTCAGCATCTTCTTCTTGAACGGGAGATCTGCTTCGACGATTTCCCTCATTCTTTTTTCGATACGTTCTATTTCTTCATCGGTGATGAAGTAAACCATAGGCCTGCCGTCCTCCTTGGTCTCTTTCTCCCTGATTTCGCAGTAAAGCCCGCTTGGCAGGGCATAGTTTACCCATAGTATCTTGTCCGGATAGAACTCCCTGATGACATTCTGGAGAACAAAACAAAGTGAACGTATATAGGTCCTGCGTCCGTCTGGGTGGTCATATCCTATAAAACGTATGTTATGGGGATTGATGAGCTTGTAATCCAAGGATTTCAGCTTGTTGTCTACTATTGCTGCCAATGCCGGATACTGGCTTCCCTCCATATCCTTGAGGTTCGTCCCCATAGGGACCAGTATCTCTTTTTCGGTGTTTTCGCACCAAATTCTTATCTCTTCCATTTTATAAGTCTGTTGAATTTTCAAGAACCTCTTTCAGGAACGGACCGGTTACAGAATCCGGGTCTGATGCCAGTTGTTCGGGTGTGCCTTCTGCAACAATCATTCCGCCTTTCCTTCCTCCTTCCGGACCCATGTCTAAAAGGTAGTCCACTGATTTGAGGATGTCCAGATTGTGCTCGATGATTATTACGGTATTTCCCTGGTCAACAAGTTTCTGAAGCACTTCCATCAGCACCTTTATGTCGTCGAAGTGAAGCCCGGTTGTAGGCTCGTCGAGAAGATACAAGGTGTTTCCTGTGCTCTTTTTGGCAAGTTCGGTGGCAAGTTTCATTCTCTGGCTTTCACCTCCGGAAAGGGTCACGGCAGACTGACCGAGCTGGACATATCCCAAACCTACATCGACCAGGGCCTTCAGCTTTGGAGCTATGGTAGGGATGTTTTCAAAGAACGAATAGGCTTCGTTGATTGACATTTCAAGTACGTCGTTGATATTCTTGCCTTTATAACGCACTGCCAGAGTGTCGTTCTTGTACCTTTTGCCGCGGCATTCATTGCAGGTTACATTGACAGAAGGCAGGAAGTTCATTTCAATGACCTTGATTCCGGCTCCCTTGCATTCTTCGCACCTTCCGCCGGGTACGTTGAATGAAAATCTTCCGGCCTTGAAACCGCGTACCTTGGCATCTGGTGTGGCTTCAAAAAGGTTCCTGATGTCGTTGAACACTCCGGTGAATGTTGCAGGATTGCTTCTTGGCGTCCTTCCTATCGGACTCTGGTCTATTTCAATCAGCTTGTCTATATTTTCGGCTCCCACGATCTCCCCATATGGCAGAGGCTGAATCTTGGCATTATAGAACCGGTTTTTAAGGACAGGCATCAAGGTTTCATTAATCAATGATGATTTTCCGCTGCCGCTGACTCCGCTGATTCCGATCAGCATCCCGAGAGGGAAGTCCACATCGACATTCTTCAGATTGTTCCCTCTTGCACCTCTGATCCCAAGTGTGAGCCCGTTTCCTGTCCGCCGCGTCTGGGGAACACTTATTGCTTTCTTGCCCGTCAGATAGTCGAGTGTGACAGATTCTCCGATTATTGTCCGTGACGACAGATCCCCTCCTATCTCGCTCTTCTTGTCTGTAAGCATGTCCAATGGAGCTGAAAGGCATATCCTGCCGCCTTCCTTTCCTGCCCCTGGGCCGACATCTATAAGCCAGTCGGCTGACATCATGGTTTCAGCGTCGTGTTCGACGACCATCACCGAATTACCTTCATCCCTGAGCTTCTTCAGAGATGCTATGAGTTTTCTGTTGTCTCTCTGATGAAGTCCTATGCTGGGTTCGTCGAGGATGTAAAGAACATTCACCAGCTTTGAACCGATCTGAGTGGCCAATCTGATCCTTTGGCTTTCACCTCCGGAGAGTGATGAGGTCGCTCTGTCAAGGGAAAGATATTCCAACCCGACATCCAGCAGGAATCCGACCCTGTCCTTCAGTTCCTTGAGTATATCCCTTGCAATTTCCTTCTCTCTCTGTCCGAATGCACCGTCAAGAGAGTGCAGCCACTCGCTCAGCTGGCTTATTTCCATGGATGCTACCTCGGAAATGGTCTTGCCATCAATCTTAAAGTAGGTGGTTTCCTTGTTGAGGCGGGTACCTTTACATACAGGGCATATGACTTTTTCGTTTATGTCATCCACTATGCCGGGGAATGATACCATCTCCGATGATCCGGCATCTCCGACTCTGAACAATTCGTCTGAGCCGAACACTAGAAGTGTCACAATCTCATCAGGAAGTTCTTCGATGGGGTCATATAAAGAGAAGTTATATTTTCTTGCTATTGAACGTATTACATCGAATTTACGTGTTTCGCGTATCTTGCCTAACGGCACGATTCCTCCGTCGGCTATCGAAATGCTCCTGTCTGGAATTATAGTGTCGATGTTTACGTCCACTATCATTCCCAATCCCTTGCAATGGGGGCAGTAGCCCTGCGGGGAATTGAATGAAAAAGAGTGAGGAGCCGGTTCTGCAAGTGACAGTCCTGTGTCAGGACATACCAGATGCTTGGAGTAATGACATAATTCCTCAGTTTCCAGATCCATTATGGCGAGCGAACCTTTACCGAAGTTAAGAGCCGACATTACGGAATCCCTGATCCTCTTCTCGTCCTTCTGTGCTGGTTTGAGCCTGTCGATGACAAGTTCTATGAAGTGGGGCTTGTAACGGTCCAGGGCCGTGACTTCATGAAGCTCGCAGATCCTTCCGTCAATCCTGGCCTGGGTGTATCCGCGTTTACGCATCTGCTCGAGGAGTTCCTTGTAATGTCCCTTGCGGCCCTTGACGACAGGTGCAAGAAGATAGCATTTCTTTCCTGAATAATTCTCTAATATGAGTGAAACGATCTGTTCGTCTGTATAGCGGACCATCGCTTTCCCGGTCTCAGGAGAGTATGCCGTTGACGCCTTTGCGTAAAGAAGCCTCAGAAAGTCATAAATCTCTGTAATCGTTCCGACAGTGGAACGTGGATTGTTTCCTGTGGTTTTCTGTTCGATTGCAATTATCGGACTCAGACCTGAAACAGATTCCACCTCTGGCTTTTCCAGTACGCCCATGAAATGCTTTGCATAGGTGGAAAGAGTGTCCATGTAACGTCTCTGACCTTCTGCATAGATGGTGTCGAAGGCCAATGAGGACTTTCCGCTTCCGCTCAGACCAGTCACCACCACGAACCTGCCCCTTGGAATGGATAGCGAAGCATTCTTGAGGTTATGTGCCTTGGCACCGTTTATTTCGATATAGTCGTTCTGCTTTTTCATTCGTCTGCCCTTATTCTTCGTATGGCTCGTTGAAAGGCATCAGAAAGGGGTTTGTCATCCTCTCTGTCGCGATGTCAGTTGTCGGACCGTGGCCGGGAATAACTTTGATGTCACCTTCAAGATGAAGCAGTTTGGTGAAGATGCTCTCCATTATTCTGTCATAATCTCCGCCCGGGTGGTCAGTGCGTCCGATGGCACCAGCAAAAAGCGTGTCTCCGCTGAACAAGACCTTCTCCTGTCTTTCCAGATAGCAGACTCCTCCGGGAGTATGTCCTGGAGTCTCAATGACTTCAAAGGTCAGACCTCCGACATGGATCACATCACCTTCCTTTATGTCTGTTGTCTCAAAAGGCTCCGGAAGCGGAACGTTGAAGTTACGGCAGAAGTGAATGTTGTTTTCCAGGGTCTTCTTGTCATCCGGATGCATATATACAGGAAGGTTACCGAAGTGTCCGGCAAGTGAAGCAACACCAAGGACATGGTCAAAATGGCCGTGAGTCAGCATGATGCATGAAGGCTTGAGTCCCTGTCTTTTGATTATGGATATCAGTTCGACAAATTCTGCATCAGAACAGTTGCCCGGGTCAACAACAGCACATGATTTGCTTTCGTCCCAGACTATGTGGCAATGCTCCTGAAAGGCATTAAATGTCAAAAAATCTAAATGTACCATTCATTAATTTGTTTACTTAAGTTTCGCAAGTGAATTTTAGCCCGTCAGGCGGCGACCGCCAGCTTGTCAAAGGCTACCTTCACTGCTTTGATTTGTTTATCGTTTGATATTACTTGTTCAGTCAGAGCCATGGTGTCACAGTTGAGTGCCTCG
>JAGAKH010000014.1 GCA_017625725.1 Bacteroidales bacterium
ACATCCGATAGTCTCAACGAGAGCCTCCTGGATGATACCTTCCTTAACATTGAGGGTAAGCTTGCATGCACCCTGCTGTGGAGCACACCAGCCGATACCATGTGTAAGACCAGAGATATCAGTGATCTGCTTTGATTTTACCCACTTTCCTTCCTCAGGAATTGGAGCCGGACCGTGGTTAGGGCCCTTCTTTACGCAGCACATCTGCTGCACTTCGTGTGAATAAACCATAATAGTACTATTGTTTTATAAAACGTGTTATCCGTTTGATTTCTCGCCTCGTTTCACTCGCTCGAAATGGCACTATCTTCTCTCGAAATAGGCTTACTGCCTGATCGGCAGCGAAAAAAGACAGGCTGTCCCAAATGATGTTCGGACGAAATCATGCAAAGATAATAAATTTTCGTAAAGGGTAACAGGAAGTTTCATTATCTTTGTAAAAAGATTCCCTATAGGTCGGGGTATCACATATTGATATGAAATCAGATATGACATTACTCCCAGACTGTTGTAATGTCAGGAAGGAAAGAGCCATATGAAGTTCAAGATAGATTCGGAATACAGGCCATCAGGTGACCAGCCTTCTGCAATTGAAGGTATATGCAGTGCCCTGAATAAAGGAGTGGATGCTGTAACGCTCCTGGGTGTTACTGGCTCGGGAAAAACATTTACCATGGCAAATGTGATCGAAAAGCTCCAGCGCCCTGCATTGATTCTGAGCCACAACAAGACACTTGCCGCACAGCTATACGGTGAATTCAAGTCTTTCTTTCCAAATAATGCCGTAGAGTATTTTGTTTCATATTACGACTACTATCAGCCAGAGGCTTACCTGCCCGTAACGGACACATACATTGAGAAGGACCTCAGTATAAATGATGAAATCGAAAAACTGCGTCTGAGTGCCGCATCTTCCCTACTTTCCGGACGACGCGATGTAATCGTGATTTCCAGCGTCTCATGCCTGTACGGAATCGGTAACCCCGCAGACTTCCATTCCCAGACCGTTACTGTAAAGAGAGGTGAAAGCAGAAGCATGACCCGCCTGCTCTATCAGCTGGTGGATGCCTTGTACTCACGCACAGAAACTGAATTCAAGAGAGGAACATTCAGGGTCAGAGGGGATACGGTAGACATCTGCATCGGATATGGAGAGAATGCTGTAAGGATCGAATTCTTCGGCGATGAGGTCGACCAGATATCCATCATCGACCCGCTCACCGGTGCATTCATTGACTCTTTGGAAGAAATCTCGATATATCCTGCCGGAAACTTCGTCACCACCAAGGAAAGGAGCATAAAGGCCATAAGCCAGATTCAGGATGACATGATGGCACAATGCGAATACTTCAAGGAAATCGGCAAACATCTTGAAGCAAAAAGGCTTAAGCAAAGGGTAGAATATGACCTTGAATTCATTAAGGAAATGGGATATTGCCCCGGCATCGAAAACTATTCCCGTTACTTCGACGGCCGCTCCGAGGGGATGCGTCCTTTCTGCCTGATAGACTATTTCCCTAAGGATTTCATAACCTTTATCGACGAGAGCCATGTAACTCTGCCACAGATCAGGGCGATGTACGGAGGAGACCACTCCCGCAAGTCCGTTCTTGTGGAATATGGTTTCCGCCTTCCGGCAGCAGCTGACAACAGACCGCTGAAATTCGATGAATTCGAGGAGATAACCGGACAGAAGGTATTCGTCAGTGCAACGCCGGCAGACTATGAACTGGAGAAGTCTGAAGGCCTTGTGGTTGAACAGGTCGTAAGACCTACGGGGCTGCTCGATCCGCCGATAGAGGTACGTCCGGTAAAGAATCAGGTCGACGATCTGCTTGAAGAGATTCAGAAAAGAGCTGAGCTTGATGAAAGGGTTCTGGTGACGACTCTGACCAAGAGGATGGCGGAAGAACTTGAAAAGTATTTCACCAAGATGGGAGTAAGATGCCGATACATCCATTCGGACGTAGACACTATGGAAAGAGTCGAGATCATTGAGGATTTCAAAAACGGTCTCTTCGATGTACTTGTAGGAGTAAACCTCCTTCGCGAGGGTCTGGATATCCCGACCGTATCTCTGGTTGCCATACTGGATGCAGATAAGGAAGGTTTCCTAAGAAGCGGAAGAGCATTGACACAGACAGCAGGACGAGCTGCCCGCAATGTGAACGGTCTGGTGATAATGTATGCAGACACCATCACTGACTCAATGCAGCAGACGATATACGAAACCGACAGAAGACGTGCCAAGCAGATGGAATACAACAAGCTGCACGGTATAACACCTACTCAGGTCTCCGTAAAGAAGAATATGCTGCTTGAGGAAGCCGGTATGCAGAATGCCACACCGGATAAATGGAGAAATCCTCGTCTTCAGAATTCAGTCAGCGGGAAAGTCAGTGCCGCTAATTCATACGATGATCCTAGATATATACCGGACCCATCCGATCTCGGAAGAGGCTCAGTAAGCGTCGGTCTTGGGCATGACTCCAAACGCGACAATAATTCTGCTTACGTAGATGGCTATATCCAAGCTGATCTTGCTGCTGTACTTCAGGATCCTGTGATCAGATCAATGAGTCGAGAACAAGTTGAAAAAGCAGCAGAACAGGCCAAGCGCAATATGCAGAAGGCTGCTGCAGACCTGGATTTCATGGCAGCTGCCAGATATCGTGACGAGATGTGGGCACTCCAGCAATATCTTAAGGTCTGGAAAGCATAATATAAATTCATGGCCGAAATAACATACAAGAATCCCGGAGACTAATTGCATAATCTCCGGGATTCCATCTATTGTAAGAAGCCGAATTACTCAGCTACAATCTCATACTTGAATGTACCCTTAACGTCACGGTAGCACTTTACAGTAGCCTCGTAAACGCCAAGCTCCTTAGCTGGTTCTACAGTGATGTCCTTCTTGTCAACCTCGATTCCTACTGCTGCAAGAGCCTCAGCAAGCTGAGCTGTTGTAACTGAACCGTAGATCTTGCCAGACTCACTTACCTTTGCAGCAACCTGAACAGTTGTCTCAGCAAGCTTAGCTGCAAGAGCCTCAGCATCGCCTACGAACTTAGCGATCTTGTGAGCTCTCTGACGGAGGTTCTCAGCGTGAACCTTCTTTGCAGAAGCTGTTGCAAGGATAGCGAAACCCTGTGGGATAAGGTAGTTGACAGCATATCCTGTCTTTACATTGACGATATCGTCTGCGTGACCAAGGTTAGCCACATCTTTCTTAAGTATAATCTCCATATTGCTGTCCTCCTTATTTCAAAAGATCTGTTACGTATGGAAGAAGTGCAAGATGTCTTGCTCTCTTCACTGCCTGAGCAACCTTTCTCTGGAACTTGAGTGAAGTACCGGTGAGACGACGAGGAAGGATCTTACCCTGCTCGTTAAGGAATCTCTTGAGGAACTCAGCGTCCTTGTAGTCAACATACTTGATACCAGCCTTCTTGAAACGGCAGTATTTCTTCTTTCTAACCTCTACTGTAGGAGGGTTGAGATAACGGATTTCATTGTTCTGTGCCATAATTCAGTCC
>JAGAKH010000015.1 GCA_017625725.1 Bacteroidales bacterium
GAAAATCGGCCCCGAAACCAGAGCCGATGATATAAAAAGCGATGAGTTTGATCGGAAAAATACGGGAAAGTCTGCCGGTTGACTCAGATTGAAGGAATTAAATGACTATCCCTAATTAAAGCGAAGCATTGAGTAAGTCCCGTCCCAGGGGGAAGGGATTTAGGGAAGGGTCTGGAAGGTACATATTTCATATTCATGTACCACCTCCCAACCAACGAATTAAGTTAAGTGTCAAACATTGAAGTAATCTGATAGATAATTAAAGCGAAGCGTTGAGTAAGTCCCGTCCCAGGGGGAAGGGATTTAGGGAAGGGTCTGGAAGGTACATATTTCATATTCATGTACCACCTCCCAACCAAGGAATTAAGTTAAGTGTCAAACATAGAAGTAATCTGATAGATAATTAAAGCGAAGCGTTGAGTAAGTCCCGTCCCAGGGGGAAGGGATTTAGGGAAGGGTCTGGAAGGTACATATTTCATATTCATGTACCACCTCCCCCCAAAGAATTAAGTTAAGTGTCAAACATAGAAGTAATCTGATAGAAATATGAAATATTACGTACTATTCGGCCCTCCGGGTGCAGGGAAAGGCACTCAGGCCACAGCTATGGTTGAGAAATACAATCTACACCATATCTCCACAGGAGCTCTTCTTCGTAAGGAGATCGCGGCAGGCACTGAACTCGGTCTACAGGCAAAGTCCCTTATAGAGAAAGGATGTCTGGTTCCCGATGAAGTGGTCGAAGGAATGATTGAAAGCGAATTCAAGAGTGTCAAGGGCGTTGACGGTTTCCTTCTTGACGGTTTCCCAAGAACCTTACCGCAGGCGGAAGCACTTGACGCAATCCTTGCAAAGAATGCGGAAGAAGTGACAGCAACAGTATCTATCATGATACCCGATGCTATGATAATGGAACGAATCAAAGGACGAGCTCTGAAGGAAGGCCGTGCTGATGATGCAAGCGAAGATGTGATAAACAACCGTATTGCGACATATCATAATCAGACAGAACCGTTGATCGAATATTACAGGAAATCAGAAAAATATCACGAGATTGACGGCATCGGCACAATCGAAGAAGTACGCGACCGCATTTTCAACGTCATGAACAAATTCTGACAACAGCTGACAGGATACATCAAGGGACCGACTCATGTCAGTCCCTTGTTTTTGTCTACAAGACTCCGAATGGACGAACATACAATTTTGAAAGGGTAATAATTTTCACTACTTTCGCCGGCTCGAAATTGTTAATGGGAAAACTGAAGACATATATAGCCTATGTTCTCGCATTGGTATTCTGCTCATATATGGCAGGTATCAGTCTGTTTACCCATACCCATATATCCAACGGGTCGTCAATTATCCATTCACATCTCGGAGGCGGATCGGATCACGAACATACCGATTCAGAATTTGCCATAATAGACATACTCTCTGACTTCCAGTCAGAATCTCCAACGGTATTCTACGGTATAGATTCTGCCCTCCATATATTATCAGAATCCATCTCCGTATACGTATCTCATTCATATCTGAATGGATATAATACGGCATTTTTTCTACGAGGACCGCCTCAGGCATAATTCAATTGCGATACAAAGCAACCTCAAAAAAAATAAGATTCTAATAAACAGATAAACGACAAGACAAAGATGAAAAGATTTTTTTCAGCTTTGCTTGCAGTATTATGTATGGTACTGTATAGCGAAGCAAGGTATACTGATGCACATATATACGGTCACGTAATAGACAAGAATACAGGAGAACACCTGCCTTACATAGTGGTGATACTGAAAGGAACGACAATCGGCGTAACGACTGAAAGCAGCGGACATTACATGATAAGGAATGTGCCTGAAGGCAACTTTACTGTAGAGGTCTCGGCAATAGGATACAAGACGCAAAGCCATGTAATCAATATAAAGAAAGGTACATCCTACGAGGTGAACTTCAGCCTGGAAGAGGATCATATACAGATAGAAGGAGTTATTGTCTCGGCGACAAGGAGTGAAACGACCAGAAGGATGTCTCCGACTCTGGTAAATGTCTTGGGACAGGACATATATGACAGGACAAACAGCACCACGGTCGCTCAGGGTCTGGCATTCCAGCCCGGAGTCAGAGTCGAGAACAACTGCCAGAACTGCGGTTTCCAGCAGGTCCGAATTAACGGACTTGACGGTCAATACACACAGATTCTGATAGATTCACGCCCTATATTCAGTGCATTGGCAGGAGTATATGGAATAGAGCAGTTACCCGCAAATATGGTAGACAGAGTGGAGGTGATGCGTGGTGGAGGATCTGCATTATTCGGGTCATCAGCCATAGCCGGTACAATCAACATCATAACAAAAGAGCCTGTCAGAAATTCATCAAGCATTTCTCATACGACTACATCCTTAGGTGGAAGCCCTATTTTCCACAACACGACAGACATCAATGCCTCAATTGTATCCGAAGATAACAAATACGGTCTTGCAGTCTTCGGTCAAAGCACATCAAAAGACGGATGGGATGCCAATGGAGATGGTTTCACCGAGTTGTCAAAGATTTCCGGGCAGACAATAGGTTTCCGAGGATATGTAAAAACCGGGCTATACTCCAAGATAACCGGAGAGTATCACCATCTTCAGGAATTCCGCAGAGGAGGAGACAATATCGAACTGCCTCCTCACGAAGCCATGATAGCCGAACAGACAAAGCATGGAATAAACACTGGAGGCTTGAAATTCGACTGGTTTTCAAAAGATCAGAGACACCGTCTGAATGTGTTCGCATCACTCCAGCACATAGACAGGGACAGCTATTATGGTGCCGGACGCGACCTTGATGCATACGGAAAGACAACAGACTTGACATGGGTAGGAGGAGCTCAGTACATATATAGAATGGAACGTTGTCTGTTCTTGCCATCGGATCTGACGGTCGGTCTTGAATATAATGAAGACTACCTCAGAGACAACATGTGGGGATATTCCAGAGTGACAGACCAGACGGTGAGAATTGTCAGTGCATACGCACAGAATGAGTGGAAGAATAAGGAATGGGGAATCCTGATCGGAGGGCGGCTTGACAAGCATAACCTTATCAAAGGACTAATCTTCAGCCCACGTGCAAATCTCAGGTACAATCCAACTGAAAACATAAACCTGAGATTGAGTTATTCATACGGCTTCCGGGCTCCTCAGGCTTTTGATGAAGATCTGCACATAGATAATGTCGGTGGAACTGTGTCGATGATCAGACTGGCGGACGATCTGACAGTAGAGAAATCACAAAGCATCAGTTTATCGGCGGACCTGTATCAGAACTGGGGAAATTGGCAGGGAAACCTGTTGATTGAAGGATTTTTCAGCAATCTGGATGATGTGTTTGCATTGAAAGAAATAGGATTCGAAAACGGAATCCTCATAAAGGAAAGACATAACGAATCCGGTGCAAGGGTATTCGGGGGTAATATTGAAGGCAAGGTTGCATGGAAAGACATCATTCAGGTTCAATTAGGTATCACAGCACAGAATTCAGAATATAAAGAAGCTAGAGCCTGGAGTGAAGATGTTGCGGCAACAAGAAGGATGTTCAGGACCCCTGACCTGCATGGCTACCTCACGGCATCATACAATCCTACGAAAAGACTGACCATTGCCCTGTCCGGTACATATACAGGAAGTATGCTCATAGAGCATCATGCAGGAATGATAAAATATAATGAGACTGTAGAGACTCCGGATTTTTGGGATATGGGAATCAAGGCTGGATATGATTTCAAGATATTCAGAAGCCTGAATCTTCAGATGAATGCCGGTATTCAGAATATTTTCAACTCCTTCCAGAATGATTTCGATTCCGGAAGCGACCGGGATTCCGGATACATATATGGTCCCACACTCCCCCGTACATTCTATTTGGGAATAAAGCTTTCATATTGATACAGCAGGATACCAGAAGTTGTATATCGAAAAGAATGACTATCTTTGCAGCCGGACAATTCATTGACAGAAGATTATGGCAGACAGCAATTTCATAGACTATGTGAAGATCTATTGCAAGTCAGGTAATGGAGGTGCAGGATCGACACACATGAGGAGGGAGAAATATATTCCAAAGGGCGGTCCTGACGGAGGAGACGGAGGTCGAGGAGGCCATGTAATCCTTCGGGCAAACCCCCAGTTCTGGACACTTATCCATCTGAAATACCGCAAGCACATCATGGCTGAACATGGTGGTGCCGGAAGCGGACAGCTTCAGCATGGAAAGAATGGAGAAGACGTCTATCTTGATGTTCCGCTTGGAACTGTTGCAAAGAATGCCGAGACCGGAGAAATCCTGTTTGAACTTATCGAACCGTACGAAGAAAGGATTCTTGTCAAAGGTGGTCGCGGAGGACTTGGAAACAATAATTTCAAGACAGCGACCAACCAGACTCCAAGATATTCCCAGCCTGGAGAGCCTTTCGAAGAAGGTTGGTTCATACTCGAGCTGAAACTGCTGGCAGACGTCGGACTCGTTGGTTTTCCTAATGCAGGCAAATCAACCTTGCTGTCCACAGTCTCAGCTGCACGTCCTAAGATTGCAGATTATCCGTTCACCACACTCGAGCCGAATCTCGGCATCGTAAGCTACTACGATGACCAGTCGTTCGTAATGGCTGATATTCCAGGAATCATCGAGGGGGCTCATGAAGGCAAGGGCATCGGAATGCGTTTCCTCAGACATATCGAAAGAAACTCCATCCTTCTTTTCATGGTAGCTGCAGACGAAGATGACATAGCAAAGGGATATGATGTCCTTCTGCACGAGCTTACGGAGTATAATCCTGAGCTTCTCGTAAAGGACAGGGTCCTTGCAATTACAAAGTCAGACATGCTGGATGAACAGCTCAAGGCTGAGATTGAAGCACAGCTTCCGAAGGACATACCTCATGTATTCATATCTTCCTTCACTCAGGAGGGAATCAAGGAACTCAAGGACATGCTATGGGCGTCACTGCAGAAAGATGCCATGGAAGAAGAGGCTCCGGCCGTCCTGTTCCCCAATGACGTAAACCAGATAATCCTATAAATCATGACCTGGCAGGAAATCCATCAGTTCGACCAGCAGCTGTCACTAACCATCAACAGCTGGAATTCTTCATTCAGCGACCCGATCTGGGCCTTTCTATCAGAAAAGCTCGTATGGGTTCCGATGTATGCTGCGATAATTGCACTCCTGATATGGAAGTTAGGCTGGAAAAAAGCTGGCCTGCTGATTATCGGCACAGTACTGACAATCGTCTGCTGCGACCAGTTTGCCAACCTCATCAAGAATGCCGTATGCAGAATCAGACCTCTCCATGACGAATGGATGATTACCAACGGAGTGAATGTTCTTGAACAGGGAGGCGGCTACAGCTTCTTCTCTGCACATGCAGCCAATTCATTCGGTCTTGCCGCATGCACATACTACGGGCTCAAGAAATGCCTTGAAGGTTCACAGAACCTTACAGACCATAAGATAGTAAGATTCTACGGATGGTTTATGTATATCTGGGCTGCACTCGTCGGAATAAGCAGGATATTCGTAGGCAAGCACTACCTTGGAGATGTAATAGTAGGAACACTAGTCGGAATCGGATTCGGTCTGGCTCTCGGATGGCTTTCATGCTACGCTGTCAAACGTCTTCTCAAGAGATAGACACATGAGATAGAAAAAAGGTGATTACAGATTTGTAATCACCTTTTCCATTCTTGTACCCCTGGATCCTTTGATCAGCACAAGAGCATCAGCAAGAGGGGCCATCTCCAGATATGCAGCAAGTTGGGATGAATCAGCAAACCATGTGCAGGAACTTAGATCCGTTCCCTCTCCGGTCAACTTATCCATGGCCTTTCTGAACTCCTCTCCCACAAAGAATATCTTACTGAGACCGGAGGCTAGGGCAAGCTGCACAGCCTTGACATGTTCCGAAACGGAATCTTCACCCAATTCAAGCATATCACCAAGCATGGCTACCTTATGACCGGAGATGATCTGGCTGAAATTCCTCAAGGCCGCTTCAACGCTTGAAGGATTTGCATTATAGGCATCGATTATCAGTGTATTCTTCTCTGTCGAGGTCATCTGCGACCTGTTATTGGAAGGGACATAAGAAGCTATAGCCTTTGCAGCATCCTTATAATCCACTCCGAAATGATTTCCCACGGCAAGT
This sequence comes from Bacteroidales bacterium, assembly GCA_017625725.1. Lineage (GTDB taxonomy): Bacteria > Bacteroidota > Bacteroidia > Bacteroidales > UBA932 > Cryptobacteroides. Next base: position 6,194 of record JAGAKH010000015.1, read on the forward strand.
GCAGCCATGACATTATCTGCATTATATGAGCCGATAAGATTTGTATCTATCATAAGATAATCATCAGCTGCCACAGGAAGAGCAATCCTCAGATAAGGATGTTCTGAATCTGACGGCAGGACCTTAGCTCCCTGATAATCGACTCCATACGGAATCACAAGGGAATAAGGCCTTTCGGGATCGCTGTGAAGATATCTGGCTGCAGCCATCTGACACAGATGCGGATTGTCTGCATTCAAGAACACCCTGTCAGATGTCCTGCGGAGATAATCATATAATTCACCCTTCGTATTCTTCACGCCGTCAAAACTGCCGAAGCCCAACAGGTGTGCCTTTCCCACATTGGTGATCAGTCCGAAGTTAGGCAGTGCTATATCTACAAGTTCCTTTATGTCTCCAGGATGACTTGCACCCATCTCAACGACAGCAATCTGTGTCCTGGAATCTATTTTCAGAAGTGTCAAAGGTACTCCGATGCTGTTATTCAGATTGCCTTCGGTAGCGGTAACACTATATTTTACCGACAAGACCTCACGTATAAGTTCCTTCGTTGTCGTCTTTCCGTTCGTACCGGTCAGAGCGATGACTGTGATAGGCTTTCCGTCGACCAATGTCATGGAACGATGCCACCTGGCAAGTTCCTGTAGAGTTTTCAATGTATCATCTACAGCGATGATAAACGGATTCCCTGAAGCAGCCGCTTCTGAACCGTTATTCACTACGGCATAAGCTGCACCGGCCTCAAGTGCTTTCAGAGCATACGCATTACCGTCAAAATTCTCACCTTTCAGTGCAAAGAACAATTCTCCCCCTTTAAGAGTCCTGGTGTCCGTACTGACAGCAGTACAGGACTTGTATATTGCATATAATTCAAAAATCGTCATATCTGCACAGATTTAAAGACCGGTACTTCCGAATCCACCTTCACCTCTTTCAGTCTCATCGAGACTTTCCACCTCATCCCATTCTACCTTCTCATACTTTGCGACAACCATCTGAGCTATCCTTTCGCCAGGATTTACAGTAAATGCATCATTTGAGAGATTTACAAGAATTACCTTAACCTCCCCCCTGTAATCTGCATCGATGGTTCCAGGAGCATTCAGAACAGAAATTCCATACTTTGCAGCCAGACCGCTACGTGGTCTTACCTGTGCTTCCGTTCCGTCAGGAAGGGCAATATAGATGCCTGTAGGCACCATTGCTCTTTCAAGAGGGCCGAGAACGATAGGTTCATCAATATTTGCCTTAAGATCCATTCCTGCCGATTTTTCAGTTGCGTAGAATGGAGATGGGTATGAGGATTTGTTTACGATTCTGACTTTCATTACTATTATCTTCTTATTGAGAGAATAAGCTCCCCCAGTTCCTTTATATCACGTACTATAAGATCCGGTGGAAAGAATTCCGGATCAGGATTGGACGCCGCGTCTGCCGCAACGGCCTCAGCCGTTTCAATAGTGGTCTCTCCGGACAGCACCAGGACACCGAAAGCACCGGCATTATGTGCCATGGCTGTATCTGTATATATCCTGTCCCCGACCATCGCTATCTCTTCCGGCTTTAGAGCATGCCTGTCCAGGATACCCTGAAGCATATTTGGGTCCGGTTTTCCCAAAGTGATGTCGGGTCTGCGTCCCACAGCCGATTCTATGCAGCGACAGATGGATCCGCAGTCAACAAGGACAGTCCTCTGATCTGTAGGGCAGACACGGTCTGGATTTGTAGCTATGTAAGGAACACCCTGAGATGCCCACCAGCTCGCACGGCACAGCCTTGAATATTCAAGAGTCATATCGAATGCGACAACCAGAACATCCGGAACATCGTCGGGATCATCAGCACATGATTCAAAGCCGGCTTTTTCAAACTGGGAGACCATACTGGGAGTTCCCAGAAGAAAGAGTCTCTTTGCCTGCGGATAATGTGCCTTGATATAATCGATTGCAGCAAGTGATGTAGTATACATATTGTCCTCATCTGCCTCGATTCCAAGTCCTTCCAGTTTCTTAAGATAATCAGCCACTGACCGTGAAGGATTATTTGTTAGAAATGAATAGCCGATTCCTGCACCAGACATATCTGCCAGAAACTTCTTTGTAAAAGGGAAAAGTGAACTTCCCATATATATGGTTCCATCCATATCAAGGGCAAGATGCTTGATTTTCGAAAGCTTTTCTTTCAGTTCAAGACTCAGACTATGATTATGATTTTCCTGCATGTTCTACAGATTTACATTTTCGGTTAAACACACAAAAATAGGAACAATCTTCGATATGTCCTATGAACAGAAACTATTATTTAATAACTTTGCGGCACAAATAAAATCAGGATAACATGAAGATCAGATCAGGATTCGTACTTCGCGAAATGTGCGGAGAAAACATAGTGGCTGGAGAAGGACTTGAGCATATCAACTTCAATAAACTAATTTCTTTGAACCAGACTGCGGCTTTCCTATGGAAGAAGCTCGAAGGCAAAGAATTCACTGAGCAGGAAATGGCAGACCTGCTCGTGGAAGAGTATGGAATCGACATGGAGCTTGCACTCACTGACTCAAGGAATCTCTGCAAGGCATGGATTGAAGCCGGACTTGCAGAATAAAGTCATCAGTGCCTCAAGACATTTCCGTTATAATCAACCTCAAACAATCCGAATGGATCAGCAGCGGCATCCAAGACAACCGCTGCTTCCAGACGTGTAGCGGTACGTTCCAGGTCATAATCATTCAGTCCTAGTCTCTCCCACCATTGTTCTGATGGACCAGCTGGAATTCTGCCGCCTGCATTCCTGACAGTGGAAATCAGGGTGCCTACAGAAACAGGGCCTGGTTTTAGTCCAATATTGAAATCGACATAATCGGACACGAATATTTCTTCTGCAAGCAGAGGGTCTTCACATCTGAACCATGTCTGGTTTGCCCATCCGACGTTTCTACCCTCTCCTCTCAAGATTCCTGTAGCACCAACTCGTTGTACGGCCTTGAAATGTCTGTCATTCTTAGGCAGATCAAGGTATGGCATTATATAGCATCCAGCATCCAGCAGAGCCTCCTGCAGCTGGCGTACACCTATTTCTTTGACAGACTTATTCTCAGTCACGGCAAGGGCAGCCAAGGCACCTGCAGCCTGTCCCAGCTGCATCACCACAGGCTGAAGTCTTGTGGCACCGTTCATGAGATTTGAAACAGATATAGATTTTTCCGCAACAATCAGATCATCCATCTCCTTAGGAATGATTGTTCCCATAGGGACATTGAAGGAAGGAATAGGATAGAAATGAAGATCTGGAAGGTTTTTCCAGTCCGGATGACGGAAGTGATGATGGTCCACTGCATAATCACCTACGGCGATACCTGTCCTGTAATATGCATGCGGATATTCATACGGACGGGCAGCTGCATCAACCGTAAAGAATGCTTCACCGACAATACGTCTGGACTCTCTATGGTATGGGAAAAGAGGGAAACCGTCTTCTGTCGGGAATATATCATCAGCAACGCCAAGATTCTTCATTCCCAGATGTGTCTGAATGAAATATATGAAGCATTTTGTAAACTCTTTGGCCTTGTCAAATGCAGCCTGGCGGTCTTCTTTTGATGCATCGATTATATTCACATAATAATCGTTACCGCAAATAGGCCAGTTTATCATATATCTGCCTCCGGAAATCGCTCCATATGTAATCATATTCTCCGGAGACCAGAGGGTCTGGATGGCCTCAGCCTCATTGCTTAAAGAATTGATGCAGGAATTTGAAAATACAGTAGGGTCATAGCCTTCAGGCTTCTCAATGGTCATATCTGCATCTGGACCATAATCCTTGAGTATAGCAACATAGGTAAGGTCCTGTACCACGTCATTGGCCTTTTCCGGAGCAATTGATTCTCCTGTAACCTCAGAAGCCTCCATTCCGATGCGGTAATCCACTCCGCAGGCCCGTGCCACGTCTCCCAACTCCGTACCGTCTATAAGGATATCTGCATGTATCCTTATCTTATTTCCATCGGATTTTCTGACCGTTACAGCCCAGTCACCGGCCTCACCGGAAACAGAAAGCACCTCTGCACTTCTCTCTATATGAAGAAGATGGCCACATGTAGAGGCTATATGAGTAAGGATATCCTGACCGACATTAGGTTCAAAGTTCACATTGCTCACCCATCCTGTCTTAAGTCTGTCATAACCGCCGTAATGAGCAGCAAGGGAGTCACAGAATTCCCCGAAAATACCTGATGGAAGCCTGTAGTTGCCATCGATGCAGCTGACTCCGGCACTAGTAAGCATCCCGCCTATCCACGGGGTTTCCTCTACAATCATGGTTTCCACACCCATTCTGGCTGACTGTATGCCGGCACTTACACCACTTGCACCTCCACCAACAATCAGAACATCAGTATGCATTTCCCTGATGCAGGATACCGATGACATAAGGGTCGCCATCAGTAGAATTAAAGGAAATAATGTTCTTCTCATATCATGAATTTACCTCAATGCCCTTTTGATTACAGGCATAACATGTTCCACATATCGTACCGCACCCAGGTCTGTCAGATGGCAACCGTCTACTGTCGCCTCACCATCGTCACCCATCATACCCTCCGCAGCAATATAATATATTTTCTTCTCACCAGCCTTCTTAAGTTTCTGGAAAAGGCGTTTCTGTGCAATATTCTTCTTCGTCACCTCCTTCAGTATCTCTTTATCAAAGAGACAAGTAGGAAAAATCGGATCCTCGATAAAGATTACAGGTACATCAGGATGTGCATCACGTATGATGCGGAAGAACTGTTCGCCGATCTCATCAATTGCCTTTGCAGAAGCATTCGGCACATAGTCAAGGACATATAGACCGGGATCCTCAACTGATGCCATAAGTTCGGCAATCTCCATATCGAGAAGAGCATTGCCGCTGAACCCAAGATTATACACTTCCCTGTCCAGTCTTCTGCTTATGATGTTCGTATGTGCCATTCCGGGACGATTTGCACATCCTCCTTGAAGAATGCTTGTTCCATACATCACGACAGGCTTCTCGCGTGATGGTCTGTCGACCTCAGGCTGACCTAAGACAGAACCTTCATCCACTCCGATTTCAAGAGATGTAACCCCATCATACAGAGAAAGATACAACATGTACTCCCTGTATTCAGGATCCATATTCCTAATTACAGCACACTCATTGTGCTTGCCGACAGGTCTTGCACTGCATACATATCTCCATTCTCCGTCATGGATTGTATATAGGTCAAGTCCCTTTGTTCCTGTATCGGTCATATGGTTCATCGTATTGTTGAACGTCGACTCCCATCTGAGATGGATAGAAGTCGAATTTGAACGGAAACGTATGAACAATCCGGCTGAATGACGACCAAGATACCAGACGTCTTCCCTGCTGACATTCTCGAGAGAAGACGGAAGACGCTCATAACGATTGTTGGTCTGATCCGAAATCTGTCCATATAGAGGGAATGCGGATGCATCCTTGAATACGATTTCCTGAGCATGCAGGTAACAGCTCATCAATAAAGCCGAAAATGCAAGGAGAGTATTTCTTATCATCATCTTTTATGAATTAATTAACTGATTTACATATTCTTCCGAAACGGTCTACCACCTCGACACGAATCTTTGCTTCAGGATCGGAAGGGACGGCATAGAAAAGATGTCCGGTCTTTCCGGCTCCTATATATTTCCATTTGAATTCCTTTTCCCTACGTTGCTCCACATCAGCACAGATGGCAGGATCCCATCCGTCATATCTCTGCATCTCGCCCTTACAGATATCATCCTCATACCAATGTACCTTCCATGCAGGATCGTAGTTCCAGACATTGACTGTCACGGCGTCCGGTTTCATAGGGTTTGTTCCTACAGGATAATATGTATACTGAACTTCCTCTGACTCTCCTACTGCCTTATAATGCCATTTCAGGTCATCTCCTGAAACTTCATACACATAATAACCCCAAGGGAGACCGTCACAGCTAAGGAAAGACTGCCAGAAAAGTCCTGACAACGGAGCATGGACATGCTCGAATATATTATCCTTTATAATATAATTTTCAGCATAATGTTCATGAGCTGAGCAGATATGCACATTGTATGGTGCCAGGATGTCGTAAAGAGCATTTCTGTTGGTAGTAATCTTGTTCAGTTCCTCTTTTGACCACTCCTGATTGACTGCTGCACGCGAGTAAGTAGGAATATGCATGCATACCACTACCGTAGTTCCCTCAGGAACATTGCTCAGATCATTCTCGAGCCAGGCAAGCTGTCTTTCCTCGAGATAACCTACATACTGCCAGCCACGTGCAATGAAGAATGAATTATCCAGGACAACATAGTGGATACGACCACGGTTGAACGAATAGTATGTCGGGCCGAAAATGGACTTGAAGGTATCCTTGCTTCCCTCATTGGACCTTGCATCCATATCCAGATCATGGTTACCGACAAGATAGAATGAAGGCACTTCCGATGCAGAAACGGAAGCGGCCGTCGGAGCTAGGAGTTCAAGGTCATCTCCGACAATATCTCCGCAGACGACCAGATGGGCTGGTTTTCCTTTCTGAGAAACCGTTTCCTTAAGGTCCAAAGCGGCTTTCCGTACATAGTCAAGTTCCTTATTCTCATAGACCTGCGGATCAGCCCAGACGATAAAAAGATGCTCCTCATCAGAAATGTCCATGGACTCAAGGGAGAAATCCAGCTTTACGGAAGCATTTTCCATGTCAGAAACATCATAATAGAAAGCCGGGCCATGCTGTCCGACAGGTATTTCATAACCGGAAGGCAGAGATATGAACACAAAATCTGCATTCCCGTCACTTGAAATGGCATAACGGCCAGCAGCATCAGTCTGAACAACGGAACGGCCGTCTGAAACGGAAACTCCACAAACAGGCTTTCCATCAGAAGTCACCCTTCCACGGAATCTGACAGGTGATGCACCAGCCTGAATAAACATTAAAAGGCCTGCCAGGATATAAGCAGGCCATATTATGGATCTTATTTTCATTTCACAGGTCTTATCACTGCTGCCCAACCACCTCCGTTGGCCATCTTCACATCAAGGACATCTCCTTTTGAAACCAAAATCTTTTCTATCCTGTAATCTTCCGCCCATCTGTCGGCATTTACTCCATCACGGAAGATTTCGGCTTCATACTGTCCATCACCGAGAAAATCAAGACAAGCCTTCAATTCACGGGCATTCCAGTCATTCAGGCCTGCCACATACCAGTTTTCTCCATTGCGGCGGGCCATGAGGAGATAATCTCCGGCCTTGGCTTCCAAAGCGACCGTCTCATCCCAGACGGTTGGGATTGAGGCAAGGAAACGGGCATATTCCGGATTCCTGTAATAATTTGATGGCGAATCGCAGAGCATTGTCAGAGGACTTTCGAATGCAATGAAGATTGCAGCCTGATGGGCTCTGGTTCCCTGACTCATAGGATGTTCCCAACGTTCTCTGAAATCAGCCTTGGTTGAATTGATGGTCGCACCAGGAGTATAATCCATAGGACCTGCAACCATACGTGTAAACGGAAGGACAAGATCGTGTTCAGGCGAAATGTCATACGAACATTTGTCGTGCTCCATTCCATATACTCCTTCATAGGTCATCGCATTAGGATACTTTCTCTGAAGACCTGCAGGCTTGAATGCACCATGATAATCTACAAGCAGATGCCTTTCGAAGCACTCACGGGCAACATCTTCGTAGAAATTGACCATATTCTGGTCACACATCTGCATGAAGTCGATCTTGATACCCTTGATTCCCCAGTCACGGTAGGTATCAAGGATACCCTCCATATCCTTCATCATCGGTGTCCACAATGTCCAAAGCACTACTCCGACTCCTTTAGAATCAGCATATCTGATTATTTCTGTAAGATCAAGTTCGGGATTCGGTTCAACCACATTCATAGTGCTGGCAGACCATCCTTCATCCATTAGAATATATTCCAGGCCGTATTCCGCAGCGAAATCAACATAATACTTATATGTCTCGGTATTGACACCAGCCTTGAAATCGACGCCATATACATTCAGCATAGCCCACCATTCCCACGAAATCTTTCCCGGACGCAGCCATGAAAGATCATCACTGTATTCCTCCGATGAAAGGATCCATGAAAGATTGTTCTCCAGGAGGGAACGGTCATCGCCCAAGGTCATGATTCTCCAAGGATAGGTGCGGCAGCCGGCAGTAGCGGCAATATAATCTGCCTTTTCCCTGACTGTCACGTCACGGTCCGTCCTCATGTCATAGGAAAGAAGGACTTGAGGATACTCTGCCTCCAGAGTCTTTCCCTGACCACCGAAAAGGAACATATTCGGATAATCAAACATATCAGCCTCTGTTACCACGACTCTCGTGCCTTTTGCAGTCTTCATGCTGACCGGAAGATAAGCATATTCTTCACGGATTATTTCCGAAAGTTTCTTTTCTTTGAAGAATGCCTCACAATGAGTAATGAATTCCGGACTCTTTTCGTTGGCCCAATATACATCATTATCGGATGCAAATACATAATCAGCCTTCTCATCAACGACAAAGACCTTTTCTTCCGGGAAGCTTGTCTCGAATCTATATGCCACACCATCATCATAGGCCCGGAATGCCACTGCCCAATTTCCCTTGAAGTGTATCTTCAGTTCATTGCATGATTCGTGAACCTCACGGAACTTCACCGGAACAACTGCAGTGTGCATACGGTCAATATTCTGACGCTCGATCCTTCGTACCTTATAAGACAGTACCTTATCCTTGAAATCCAAGGCAATGGTACTTGGATCCAGAATTCTTTCCCCATCAAAATCAATCGTATAGCTTAATCCCTCGCTGACTTCCACACCAACCTTGACCTTTCCGTCAGGAGATGTAAGTTCGTACGTCCTTGCTGACAGAGCAAGGGTCGAAAGCAATAAAGCAAATGTCAATATACGTTTCATAATATCAATTTCTGATTATGCCTAATTCTTTTTCCGCCGATTCTATTCCGGCCTTGACCTCATCCCACCAGTCATACTTGACCATATAACAGAGTTCAAATATCATCACACCATCTGAGTTGAGATAGCTGTATCTGACTGCATTTTCCGTATCAAAATCCTTCGATGACACAGAAAAGCTGGAATACTGCTTACATGCATCCTTGATGATCGTCGATCCCTGATTCAAAGCATAAGCTATTGTGGAATTCTGCCACATAGGCTCAACCTTATTGTAATAAGCACCGTTCTGAAACACATCCAGATATTCGGCAAAACCGGTCTTGTAATACTGGTCTGTCGACCACCAATATGGATAATTGTTATATTTCTGGCTTGCCCAGTTCTGACCGGTACCCTGAAGCGGCCACCATGCAGCAGCCCAGTACTGGTATGACAGATCCGGCTTGATTGCCTTGATTCTTTCCCCTATCTCCTTAACATATCCCTGTATCACGGAAGAACGCCATTCCATCCACTTGTTGTAATGGGTCGAAGGCTTGTACTCCCCTTTTCTGGTCTCACCATCAGGATAGTAATAGATGTCATAAGGGAAGTTGGTACATTTTACCCCGGCATATTCCTCAAAAGCCTTTCTTGAAGCTTCCGAGAAATCACTGTTGGCATTCTGATAACGGCAGTAGTCAAGTACGAAACCGTCAATGTCATAGTTACGTACAATCTCCTCACAGATATCCATCGTGTATTTACGGACTTCAGGATATATAGGATTAAGGAATGGGAAAATACCGTCATCCTTACTCTCCCTGATGCTCACGAGACCTTGCGGAAGATGCTCTATGCAGCAATAATCCGCCCATTCTTCCCTATAGTTTGGGAATACGGTGGAAGCGGCAAGTATAGTCATCCCACGTGAATGTGCCTGATCGATAAAGTACTGCAGATAGTCCCAGTCTCGTTCAATGACAACATTTCCCTCGACAGTCTGCTCAGGAATAAGGTCACTCTTATACATGGCTGCTCCGTCGGAGGTCTTCACTTCGACTATGATCTCATTGAATCCGGCCTCCTCAATCTTATCCATGAAATGCTTGATGTTGGCCTTCGTCTTCAGACGTGAGAAATTCACGGATGCACCGATCCAAAGGGAAACCTTCTTTGGCTGAGGTCCTTTTTCAAGGGTATCCGCAGGTTCTATGACCGTGCTGTCCTTCGGCTCTTCCACTGGAGGTTCGTCCACTGGTGGCTCCACCTTAGGCAACTCCTTTTCACATCCGGCAGACAGCAGCAGAACAGTTATGAAAGATGCTGCAAGATATCTGAATGACATACTCTAATATTCTCTTTCAATACCCAACTCTTTTTCCGCCTTCTGTACTCCGGCCTTTATCTTGTCCCAAGCCTTATTGTTGATGATATGGCTGAGTTCAAACACCATAAGTCCGTCTGAGTCCTTTATGCACTGGTAGCATGCCTTTTCAATATCCAGCTGTACAGAAGCAGCAGATATGGTTCCGAACACCTCACATTTGTTCATGGTGAGTGACTGTGCACGGCTTATGGCGGTCATGACATCCATTACTGTGTCATAGTACGCACCAAGCTGGAATATGTCAAGATATTCAGCAAAACCAGTCTTAGGATAATCCTGGGTTGACCACCAGTAGTTTGCTCCGGCTCCATTAGCCTGGCTTGCCCAGTTCTGTCCTGTATGAGGAAGAGGCCACCATGCTGCTGCCCAATACTCTACATCAACTTCAGGCTTGATGGATTTTATGGTCTCATTTATTTCCTTAATATAACCCTGGATAACGCTGGCCCTCCATTCAATCCATTTATTATAATGAGTGGAAGGGGTATACTGGGTCTTGTCAGTAACTCCGTCAGCATAATAATAGATATCATTAGGGAAGTTGGTACACTTCACACCGGCATATTCCTCAAAAGCCTTTTTCGAAGCCTCTGAGAAATCGCTGTTCATGTTCATATAACGGCAGTAGTCAAGGATATATCCGTCAAAATCGTAATTGGTCACGAGTTCAGTAACCATCTTCATGACATATTCCCTTACTTCTGGAAGTACTGGATTAAGGAATGCAAAGACATCCCATGCCTTGCTCTTACGGATATCGACAAGACCTTCAGGAAGATGTTCGATACAGAACTTGTCATCCCAGTAGCTGAGGTCGTAATCTGAATCAGGGTATTCCTGGTAACCCGGACCTGTCTTTGACTGCGGAAGACCCATGGTCATGATTGTCGTAGAAACAGTCACCCTCATTTCTCTCTTGTGAGCCTCATCGAGGAAAAACTGAAGATAGTCCCAATCCCTTTCCACCGTATGTCCTGCAAGATATGTACATTTCGGAAGGAAGCTGCTGTTGTAAAGGACATCACCCTGAACCGGCTTTACGTCAACGACAAATGCGTTGAAACCGCTTTTCTGTGCCTGGTCGAGGAAACCCTTGATATTCGCCTTGGTCCTGAGCCTGTAGAAGTTAGCTTCGGCATCGATCCAAAGAACCACCGGCTTTGCAGGGACCTCTGGTTTTTCAGGTTCGTCCGGAACTATCGGTTCGTCCGGTTTTGAAGTATCAGCATTTTCAGTAGAATCAGGTATTTCCACATTCGGCTTATCTCCTTCGGGATCGATATTCTCAGGAGTGCATGAATACAAGCCCACTGCTGATGCAAGGATGGCAAGAATCAAAAATTTCTTTCTCATATCAATAGTTCGGTAAAATTATAAAAGTTACACCGCGGCGCGAACGCCGTAGAATAAAAGTTCTTTGAAATCAGTGTTATTTAATCGCATGTTCGGAGATTTTCCGGACATTGCAATAAATCGATCCACCATTGCA
>JAGAKH010000016.1 GCA_017625725.1 Bacteroidales bacterium
GGCTCTTTTTCGTCTGCCCTGCATGGCGGTTATCTCCCGTCCGCGCTGCGGGGAGCAAATCCGTGGGGCTCTCCTCGCGCGCCCGAGGATAACCGCCCTCTACAGCCTCACCGCGTTGCACTGGCAATCAGCATGGGGGAAAATATGTATGACCTTTTTGTCTTTCTTATTCCAATGAGTTCATCAAAGATAGTTTTTTTTCTTATTTTTGTGAACGTAGAAAACCGAAAACTTACCGATCTGCTATGCGTACTGCTTTTCTGTCGTTGGTGACTTTCTTTATTGCTGTTTCATGCATTCCTGCTGAAACATCCCCTCTGTCAGATGAACTTGACGAACTGGATAAAGTCCTGACCATGTCTGACGACTATGACGGGATAAAGGTGAGGCTCATTCTCTGTCGGATCTGAATCTCCGTGGTGCTCAGAGTGAGCTTCTTGCCGAGCTTAAGAAGACAGGAAAGCCGGCTCGGGCGATCCTATAGGTTTTGTAGTTAAATAATATTATCATAATTCCATGAAGATCTTTTCCAAATTCCTCTTCCTGATTCTGCTCTGCCTTATAGGATGTCAGAATGAAACAGATGAAGGCAATGTCCCGAAAGAACCGGTTCCAGGCTATCTGGAACTGCTGGAGGCACATTCTGCAGAAAAGGTCTTCAGCAAGGTGTTGAGGGGATCTGACGCAGATGTCGTCATCTTTGAAGACGGAACCAGAGTGACAGTTCCCCTTACCTCTTTCCTTATACATGACTGCACGAAGGACGAGCCCGCAGATGTAAAGGTGGCCGGACAATGGTGGTCTATCGATGACAAGGTCTACGGCATCATGGTGGACATGACGCTTCCTGATGCTCAGGCACAGCCGGTCTATGTCTATTATGACAGGAGAGGCTTGTATATGAAGTTGAGCAACACACACCTTCTGACCTTTACCACCCTTTATAATGAAGAGGAAAAGCTTTCCGAGCAGGAGATAGCAAGACAACAGAATATTCCTGTGATCTACATCGACACCAAGGGAGTGGAGATTCTTGACAAGGAAAACTATGTCGAAGGAACCATCACTATAAAGGATCCGGAGAAACTCTACAGCGATGTCACGGAATTTTCTGCAAAGATGGGTATCAGAGGCCGTGGAAACTCCACATGGAGTTTCCCGAAGAAGCCATGGAAGGTAAAGCTCAAGGAGAAGGCTCAGCTTCTCGGCATGCCGGCAGACAAGGAATGGGCTCTGCTTGCCAACTATTCCGACCGCACCCTTCTGCGTAATGTCGTAGCCATGGAACTTTCACGGATCTGCGGTTTTTCATGGACTCCGAGGATGGTGAGTGTCGAAGTTTACTTGAATAATAGATATCAGGGTGTATATAACCTATGCGAACATAAGAAAATCTCTGAAGACCGCGTGAACATCGATATCGTCGGTGAAGGAGATAATTCAGGTGAAGCCATAACAGGTGGATATTATCTGGAAATCGAACAGCAGCAGGATGAAACCACATGCTGGTGGACCAAGATGGGAGCCCCTATGATGTTCAGTGATCCTGAAGTGCCTACCCCGGAGCAGCTGGAATATGTAAAGGGTTATATAGACGATTTCGAGACAGCCCTTAAGAACAGGGATTTCTCTGAGGAGACAGGTTATCTGAAATATATAGATCTGACATCCTTCCTGAATTATTATATTGTTCAGGAACTTACGAAGAACATCGACGGCGATCTGCGTAAGAGTACCTTCCTTACCAAGGAAAGAGGAAAGAAGATGGAAATGTACCATCTTTGGGACTTTGACCTTACTTTAGGAAATGCAGGCTATTTTGATCCTTCTGTCGGAGACAGTACATACCGGGGATATTGGATAAAGAAAAGCAGCTGGTACCGCTATATGTTCAATGACCCGGCCTTTGTGGATGCTCTTCAGGCAAGATGGAACGAACTGTATCCGGAACTTGACAGGATACCGGAATTCATAGACCGTCAGGCCCTTTTTCTTGACAAGGCAAAAGACCGTAATTTCGAGGTCTGGGACATAAAGGCATCTGTCGACTGGGTCAACATGCCTTCAAAGGGATCGTATGAAAAGGAACTTCAGTATCTGAAGGAGTTCTACATCAACAGACTGGAGTGGCTGAATACAGAATTGATGAAGCTCTGATCATCTGCTCAGAGCTTCCTTAAGCTGTCTGTCATAACGCAGACGGACTTTCACTCCGGCTTCCTGGAACCAGTAGCGGGTAGCGATCTCTTCTTCGATAAAAGGAATGATCTCATCCTTCTTCAGACGGATGAATCGTTCCTTATCCATTTCAAGGGCCTTTTCCAAAGCTTCCAGTTCAGGTTTCATGCTCTCTGCCAGTCCGTCCTTTTCAAGCTCCTTCTTCATCTGGTCGTAATAGGTCCTCGCACTGCTGCGGTAATCGAAATCCTGGGTCTTTGCGAATTCTATGAAGTCCTCGAAGTCTTCATCAGTAAAATGGTAGTCATCCACAGCCGGAATACTTTCATGTCTGCGTGAATAATCTATGACATACTGGTCGAGAACTCCTCCGAACACAAGCGAGTATACCAGCCTGCTGTAGTCAGGGGTGTCGATTTCTATATCCGGAGTGATTCCGCCACCGTCACGTACAATCCTTCCCTTCACTGTCTTGAATTCCTTTGTAAGCGAGTCCGGAATATGTCCTACGCTTCCGTCTTCATTCTTGTGTGTGTAATCGATGGCCTGGACACAACGTCCGCTCGGAGTGTAGTATTTGGCTGTCGTCACCTTCATCTGACCGTTATATGCAACCGGTCTGATGGACTGCACCAGTCCCTTTCCGTAGCTTCTCTTTCCCATAATTACCGCTCTGTCAAGGTCCTGAAGAGCACCGGCGACGATTTCAGAGCTGGATGCCGAACCTGAATCAATCATAACGATTATCGGGATCTCCGTATCAATCGGATCTGTAGTAGTGTGGAATTTTCTTAAAGATTCTTCTGTATTTCCCTTGGATGAGACTACAAGTGAACCTTTCGGTACAAAGAGGGATACTATATTGATGGCTTCGCCCATGATGCCGCCTCCGTTGCTCCTGAGATCAAGGACCAGACGTTTCATGCCCTTACCCTTCAGTTCCAGAACCTTCTCCTTTATTTCTGCTGAGACGTTTTCGGTAAAACCGCTCTGAAGTATATAGCCGGTAGTGTCATCAAGCATTCCGGCATACTCTATGTCTGGAAAATGAATCCTTTCCCTTATGATTGTCACGTCCACGGTGTCACCGCTGTGTACCTTCTTTACCTTGAATACCACGCTGGTTCCCGGCTTTCCCTTCATTCTGTCGCTGCTTTCCTTGCTTTCCAGTCCTTTTGTAGGGAAACCGTCGATAGCAATGATTTCATCACCGCATCTGAGTCCGTACTTCTGTGCTGGAGATCCGGCGTACGGTTCGTTGATTATGACATTGTCCTCCTTCTTCTTCATGATGATGGCACCGATTCCTCCGTATGTCTTTGAAAGCATCATCTGGAGATCCTCATTTTCTTCTTCAGGGATATAGATGGTGTAAGGGTCGAGTTCTTCCAGCATTGCATCCACTCCTGCCCTCATCATCCTGTCGACAGGGAGTGTGTCGACGTATGAACGGTTCAGTTCCTTGATTATCGAATTACGGATTTCTGTCCATTGTCCGAGCTTGAAGCTTTTGGACTGTGCTCCAGCATTTACTGACACAAAAAACGTCATGGCTGCAGCCATGAAAAAGATGCGTGATATATGTTTCATCATGGTTCTGATATCAAAAATGTAGTTTTGCCAGATCTGGCCTTGGCGTAGTGGCATAATCTGTGCCACAAAATTACGAATAAATTTTATACCTTTGCAGCGGTTTTTAGTAGTAAATATAATAGCAGTTATTATGAAATTGGTTTTTGCAACGGGCAATATTGGAAAACTGCGTGAAGCATCTGAGATTTTAGGCGAGGGCTTTGAGCTCGTTTCTCTCGCACAGGTAGGAATTACAGAGGACATTCCGGAGACGGGAAACACATTGATGGCCAACTCATTGCAGAAGGCTAAATATCTTTATGACAAGGTCGGCTGCAACTGTTTTGCAGATGACACCGGACTTGAGGTTGATTCTCTTGGCGGAGCTCCGGGAGTATATACGGCACGTTATGCCGGCGAAGGAAAGGATTTCAATAAGAACATGGACAAGGTCCTGTACGAACTGAGTGTGGTGGAGACAGAAGCAA
This sequence comes from Bacteroidales bacterium, assembly GCA_017625725.1. Taxonomy (GTDB): domain Bacteria; phylum Bacteroidota; class Bacteroidia; order Bacteroidales; family UBA932; genus Cryptobacteroides. The sequence goes on from JAGAKH010000016.1 coordinate 4,239, forward strand.
GAATGGCGAAATCCATGGGATTGAGCGTCAAGCCGGTATCAAGAAGGGCTCGTTTCAAGAGTGTGATCACATTGATTATAAACGGAGAACCTCATATTTTTGAAGGTACATTGGAAGGTGAGATCGGATATGAAAAGTCAGGAAACGGAGGATTCGGCTATGATCCTATATTCATAGCAGATGAGTATCCGGGCATGACCCTTGCCGATATCACTGAGGAGCAGAAGAATGCCATTTCCCATAGAGGAAAGGCTCTCCGTGCCATGGCTCAGTGGCTTAAGGAACAGTAATCGTATGACAACAGGCACCGAACTGATAGTTCTTCACACAACAAAGTTCGGAGAGAACTCCATCGTCGTCCATACCATCAGCAAGGATTATGGGCGGCGAAGTTTTCTTGTCCGTGGTGCCGGAAAGAAGCAGATGGCTCTTTTCCTTCCTTTGAACATTCTTGAGGCAGAGATTGTAGAGTCCTCAAGATCAAACCTTTATACAGCACGTAATCTGGTATCTGTCTGCCCTCTGCTAGGCATAAGAAACAATATTCTGAAGAATTCGGTGACCATGTTCATCAGCGAAGTCCTTTTTCGGGCCATCAAGGAAGGGACGGCGGAGCAGGGCCTTTATGAATGGTGCAGAAAGAATATCATCCTTCTGGATGCCATCGAGACAGATTTCAATAATTTCCATCTTAGATTTCTGCTTGAGCTTGCTGTCACAATGGGATTCAGTCCCGAATCACGTGACCTCATGCCTTTCGTCGGTGATCATTATCCTATTGTAGAGGCATTCATGCAGAAGTCTTTTGCTGAGTCCATGCTCATCCCTCTCAATGGAGCTACCAGAAATGAAATAGCGGAGGAAATCCTCCGCTATATAGAATTCCACACTGAATCAGCTATAAACGTCAACTCCCTGAAGGTCCTCAGGGAACTGTTTGCCTGAACATCAGACTTCAGGCCATATATACACCTTGTCCGAACGTCTCAGACGTCCTTCTTCAATTGCCTTGCATGCCGATTCGCTGCATCCGTCTCCGCAAAGGCCGAGTTCTTCTTCGCGTGCCCCCGGTACGACCTTGTTCCAATCTATAGGGATAGAACAGTATGTGCCCTTGGATGCCTCCTGCACCGGTTTCAGGTCGACTCTTATTTCCGGAACAGTGTACTCTACGCAACCTGATGTCGGACCGATTATCAGAATCTTGTCTCCCACCTTGAGGGAGTATGATTCCACAAGAATCTCGGCGACTCCCAATTTTCCGAACCAGTTGGTCACCTTGCCGCAATATGCCTTCTTGCGTGTTGCTGTGCTTCCGTATACATCGCACCATTCTCCGAGGCGTGCTCCCTGATAGTATCCGTCCCAGAATCCTCTGTTGAACACTTCCATCAGTTCTTCCTTCATAGCCGTTCCGAGCTCAGATGTGTATGTTCCATCGCAGACTGCATCTGCTGCACGGCGGTAGCACGAAGCTACACGTTTAACATATTCAGCCGACCTTGCACGTCCTTCGATCTTGAATACGGTGACACCTGCATCGATTATCTTGTCCATGAACTCTATGGTACAAAGGTCTTTAGGTGACATGATGTATTTGTTGTCGATGGTCAGTTCCATGCCTGTCTCCCTGTCCCTGACATCGTAGGCACGGCGGCAGAGCTGGAAACACGATCCTCTGTTGGCAGAGGCTCCATATTCGTGAAGACTGAGATAACATTTGCCTGAAATAGCCATGCAGAGAGCACCATGGGCGAACATCTCGATTTCCACAAGCCTTCCTGAAGGTCCGCAGATCTGGTCTCTGTCTATGATTGCCTTGATTTCCTTGACCTGGGTGAGATTCAGTTCTCTGGCCAGAACGATCACGTCTGCAAACTGTGCGTAGAATCTCAGGGCTTCCGCATTCGAGATGCTAAGCTGGGTTGAGATATGTACTTCGATTCCGAGCTGTCTTGCACAGATTATGGCAGCCATGTCTGATGCAATCACTGCAGTGATTCCGGCGGCTTTGGCTGCTTCCAATGTCTTTTTCATGTCTTCCAGATCGGAATCGAACAAAGCGATGTTGAGCGTAAGGTAAGTCTTGACTCCGAACTCCGAACATATTCTCACGATTTCCGGAAGATCCGTCATCTTGAAGTTATTTGCAGAGTGCGACCTCATGTTGAGTTTCTCGACTCCGAAATATACAGAGTCCGCACCACCCTGAATTGCTGCATGCAGGCATTCGAAATTGCCTGCAGGAGCCATGATTTCAAGTTTTCCTGCTGTATGTCTTGTCATGATTATTTTTTTCTACCGATTAGTGCACTTGCGTATTTCCTCAGAAGATCGGCCGATTCTTCCGGAAGCCCCATCTGTGAAACATAGGCCATGGACTGCTGGTGAAGGCGTATTATCTCCTGTTTTGCCTCTTCTCCGATGTTGAGCCCGTCATAGATTCTTTTCACTTCGGCTATCTTCTTCTGTTTCTGATCTTCGGTGTCCACAGGCATGTCCATTGCCGTCTGAAGGGCCTTGAATTCAGAGTTGGATGCTTTTTCAAGGGCCTTTATCATCAGCCATGTCTTCTTGTTGTTGAGTATGTCTCCGCCGATAGCCTTTCCGAACACCTTAGGGTCTCCGTAGGTGTCAAGCCAGTCGTCAGTGACCTGGAATGCAAGACCGAGGTCATAACCGTAACGGTAAAGAAGTTCGCAGACCTGATCGGATGCTCCTGCAATCAGAGCTCCCATCTTGGCGGCGCAGGCAATGAGGACAGCCGTCTTCAGACCGATCATCTTCATGTAATCGGCCATAGGCACGCTATCCAGATTTTCGAAATCCATGTCGTACTGCTGTCCCTCGCACACCTGGGCTGCAGTCTTTGAAAAGAGTTTCAGGGCCTCAGGCAATGCCTCAGCAGGAGCCTTGGCAAGAAGCCTGTAGCTTTCGATGGACATGACATCTCCGGAAAGGATGGCAGTGTTTTCGTCCCATTTTCTATAGACGGTAGGTACGCCACGCCTTACGTCTGCCTTGTCCATTATGTCATCATGGATCAAGGTGAAGCTGTGGAAGACCTCTATCGCCGCTGCAGGGGCGAGTACGCTTTCTGTAAGATTGTCCTTGAAAAGGGAATAGGTGAGCAGACAGAGTCTCGGACGGATTCTTTTTCCACCGATTTCCATCATATACCTCAATGGGTCATATAGCCCTTTAGGTTCTTCTTCGAATCTCAGATTCTCAAACAGCTCCTTGATGGCTGATTCCAGATGTCTTTCTTCTATCATAGCGAGTCTTTGACATGCTGTGTTGGTCAGCACATCAAAGACAAAGATAGTGATAAAAACTGAAATTCCTCTGTTTACCTGTCGTAAGACATATGCTCCACGCTTTCCTCCTGCTTGAATACTCCGAATCGCCAGTACAGGCTGATGCCTATGTTTCTTCCGAGCCTCTGTCTGTAGACATGCTGCATAAAGCCTGGGCCGAAGTTTACAGCAGTGTTGTCGGATCTTCCATGAAGTAAGTCGTTGATGTAGATGGAACCTCCCAACTTTATCTTCTCCCAGTATCGGGATATCGAAAGGTTGAGCTCCGGCACTAAAGTGAGGTCTTTGGACTGGGCGGAAAGTCCGTAAGGTGAGATGATGAGGCTCTGATTTAATGAGAACCATTTGAGCTTGAGCATCATGGATTCATTGGCATGGAATGACCAGAATGAATTGGATTCTGTTGCACTGATGGTGTAGAAGTTCTTTTGTGCCGTGGCGTTAAGGTTTATTGAAAGAATTTCGGCTGGTCTGAATGACGTCCTGACATTCAGCATCAGGGCCTCCTTTCTTCCGATGTTAGCGAATGTAGTTGTTGTTATGTTACTCTCGTCTGTGCTTATGACGGATTCGATGGCATCAGGTGTAATATTCCAGCCTGCATTTAAACTCATATTTTTCCACCATTTAAGAGGAATGGCAAAGCTGTAATCCAGACTGATTCTGTGGGTGATTTCTCCTTTGAGCTCAGGATTTCCGACACGGATGTTGAAAGGGTCGCTGTCATCGATGTATGGATCGAGCTGGCTTGGGTCTGGTCTTCTTATCTGGAATCCATACCCGATGTTGAGAATGTGTCCTGCTGCAACTATTCCTACGACTGTAATCGAAGGAGTCACATTGAAGTCGTCGTAGTCCAGGGACTTTCCGTTTCCTTTGTTTACACCTCTGTTCCTGATATTCTCGACATTAAGGCCGAGAGTGGTGCTGAATCTGTTTCTCAGGAATGACTGCGCGAACATACCATTGATATAAGCAACCCCCTGGGTGTAATCCATACCTCCCGTTTTGGAAGTCCTTCCATAGAAGTCGTTTTCAGAATATATTCGGTGTATGTATCCTGCATCAATGCTTCCGAATCTTCTGTTCTTAAGCCCTTTTGGGGTAAGAAAACGGAGTGCCATGCGGCTGTTGTGCTCCTGATTCCTGTTTTCGGAGGTGTTTCTGAAGGTCGTTGTTCCGTCGGTAAGGTCGGTGAAAGAGTTCTTGCCCGAGTTTATGAATGTGTAGATCGCTGAAAGATTGATTTTCTGATTGATTCTGTAACTGGCATTTATTCCTCCATTGAACATGAATGGGGAAGATGAAAACTGGTCGGAAGCTGATGTTGTAGTGTTTTTGCTGCCGTCATGAAGACTTGTTTCTGATTTTGTACGCGACCATGAAAGGGCATCATCCTTATGAGTGTTCATCGAGACCTTTATGTTGAGCTTGTTCTCAAGGAATTTTTTGTTTAGGACAAGCCTGATCTTATGACCTGTTGATTTCTGACCTTTTGATGTCTCGCTTTCAAGGGTCCTGTCGATGGCTCCGTCCATCTGGTAAAGTTCACGATGAGTACGGTCTGTCAGGACAGGTCTGTCTGACCAGTTGTAAGAATAATTCAGACCTATTCCCAGCTTCGGGGCGTTAAAAACTATGTCCGGTGATGCTGAATATATGTTCAGGGACGAGGCGGAACCGGAAAGCTGTCCGGCGAAGCCGTACGGCAGTTCTTTTTCCAGGCGTATGATCAGAATAGGATTTTCATTCTTGAATTCCGGGGAATTCGGCAGCACAAGTTCGATGCTGGACATATAGCTCGCCTTTATGAAGGCCATCGGGTATTGCCTCTTGGCATTGATCATGTAATGCTCTTCATCGTCAATAAGGATACGCTGCATCTTCATGCCCTTGTACTCCAGGTTTCCGTTATGGGATGACTCTGCAAGTCCCGGTATCTTTGACATGAATGCATTCATGTTCAGTCTCCATGAATCCGGGTCTGCCTGCACATCGTAGATGATTCGGTCTGTCTCCCTTCGGATTATGGTGTTGGCTGTGATGCCTGCTCCTTCAAGCTCTTCCTTTGCCGGCTGAAGGATGATCTTGCCAAGGTCAATTTCCTCTCCCTTGCAGTCCACCTGCACTGTCTTGGTCTTGAATCCTACGAATGAGACTGCAACACTGAAGCTGCCTTTCCCCGGCAGTACCATCCTGAAGTCTCCGTTCTCATCGGATGGACTGCTTGCAGCAACTCTTTTCCCTGCATCCAAGGCCACCACGTTAGCAAATTCTATGGCATTCCTGCCACCTTTCTCCATTACCTTTCCCTTCACGACAGTCTCTGCTGCGAAGGAACTTAATGATATAAAAATCAGGAGAATAATAAAGAGGGAAGTTCGTTTCATGGTTTGTGAAGTTAGTATTTGCAAATATATAATTCTTTTTATGAAAATCAAGCATATTGTCCATTGTGTCGGGACTGCGGGCACTTTTGCCGTAAGATCGCTCTTGATACCCGAAATTTTCGGGGTGCCGCGGTCAGAAAGTCGGGAAAAGTGCTCTTGGTCCCCTCATTCTGGTGGGGACCGCGGGCAGAAATGCGTGGAAAGTGCTCTTGGTCCCCTCATTCTGGTGGGTACCGCGGGCGTTTTGAGTGTGTTTTTAAACTAATAAGGCAGACCAAAAGTATAAATGAGAAATTGATTATATTTGCAGATTGATAACTAACCAAGGTACTGATGATAATCAAAGGAGAAGCAACGGTCGTCAAGCACACTGGCAGCCATTACATGCTGTCACGTCTTCCTCAGTGGGAACTCTTTCCTGCTGTTCTCAGGGGTAAGATCCGATTGAAAGGCAGCTCTGCCACCAATCCGGTTGCAGTGGGCGATATCGTGGACTTTGAAGCAGAAGTCCAGGATGAATCTCCGTCATCAGTCACTCTTGAGAATCCTGCAGCCATTACAGCCGTACATAAGCGTCGCAATTACATAATCCGTAAATCCACAAACCTGTCACGTCAGTCGCACATCATAGCCGCGAACCTTGACAGAGCCTTCCTTGTCGTGACCTTGGATTTCCCGCAGGTCAAGCTTCCTTTCCTGGACAGACTTCTTGTGACATGCGAGGTCTACGGTGTACCGGCTACCATAGTTCTCAACAAATGTGACCTATACGGCCCTGAACATGAGGAAATGCTCTCAGCCTTCCATGAAATCTATGAAGGTGCAGGCTATCCTGTACTTGAAGTGTCCGCACATACCGGTCAGGGAGTGGATGTCCTTCGCGAAATGGTTTCCGGAAGAATGCTCCCGGATGGTTCTGTTAATGAGGAGTTTGATGCCGGAAAGTCTGTCGTATCTCTTTTCTCCGGAGTGTCGGGAGTGGGTAAGTCCTCGTTGATAAAGGCTCTGGATCCGGCATTGGAACCCCGTGTAGGAGAAATTTCCGACGCTCACGAGCAGGGACGTCACACCACTACATTCTATGAGATGTACAGTCTGGCGACAGGAGGTTTCATTGTGGATACACCCGGATTGAGAGGCTTCGGACTGGTTGACCTGGAGAAAGAGGAGATCGGCCTGTATTTCCCGGAGATGCTCAAGGTCTCTGAAAACTGCCGTTTTGCTCCATGTACCCACACCCATGAGCCCGGATGTGCTGTAAAGGATGCAGTCGAGGCAGGAGAAATAAGTTACGAGCGTTATTCCTCATACCTTGGAATGTTGGATGAGGAAGGTAAATACAGGTAGTATGAAGGCAATCAACCGCGATATACTCAAGCTTGCCGTTCCGAGCATCCTTGCCAACATCACCGTGCCTATCGTAGGAATGGTCGATATTGCCGTCGCCGGACATCTGGATTCCGTTTCGGGCATTTCTGCAGCTGCAATGATAGGAGGCATAGCCATCGGTACCATGCTTTTTGACCTCCTGTATTGGAATTTCGGTTTTCTTCGTATCGGAACCGGGGGATTGGCGGCTCAGGCATATGGAAGAGGTGAAAGGAATGAGTGTGCCCGTATCCTGGCGAGGGCTGTAGGAATAGCTCTGGCATTCTCCATACTTCTGATTGCGATACAATGGATTTTCGTCAAGGCTGCTTTTCTTGTAGTGGACTGTACGCCGGAGGTAAGGGAACTGGCTTCACAGTATTTCTTCATCCGTATATGGGCGTCTCCGGCAACTCTTTGCCTGATGGCTCTGAAAGGCTGGTTCATCGGCATGCAGGACAGTGTCAGCCCTATGGTGACCGACCTGGTAGTCAACGGAATGAATGTGGCTTCAAGCATACTTCTGGCCATGGTGATCGGATTCCCCGGAATTGCCGTAGGTACGGTAATCGCACAGTGGACGGGTCTTTTTACCGCTATAGGTCTTCTTTTGTTCAAATATCTGAAGTCGACATTCGCAGAATTCCGTCTGTCCTGGTTCAGGACTCTCTTCAAGGGAGAGGACACCCGCAGTTTCTTTGTGATGAACAGGGACCTTTTCACAAGGTCACTCTGCTTTATCGCCATTTATATAGGATTCACAGTGATATCAGCCCGCTATGGAGACCTGCTTCTTGCTGTAAGTTCCATCATGATGAAGCTTCTGATGATATTCTCTTATTTCACAGATGGATTTGCATACGCCGGTGAGGCTTTGACCGGCCGCTATATAGGAGCAAAGGACAAGCAGATGCTCGGTCAGACTGTCAGATGGACCTTTATCTGGAGCATGGGTCTGGCTGCTGTCTTCATGCTCATATATCAGTTTGCAGGAGTTCCTCTTCTGAGGATGATGACTTCAGACCCCGATGTCATCGAGGCTTCACGCGATTTTCTCCCGTGGCTTCTGGTCATGCCGGCTGTAGGTTGTGCAGCATTCACATGGGACGGAATCTATATAGGTGCCACGGCTTCGCGTCAGATGCGTGATTCCATGCTATGGGCTGTAGTCGCTTTTGCTGCAGTCTGGGCGTTGGGAATGGCCGGTGTTGATATGATTTCAGATGAATGTGCGTCAGGAGAGTACAACAGATACGGTGTTCTCGCCATGCATGTGCTGATGGCAGCATATTTCGCCCACCTGCTGGCCCGTACGGTTTACCTGTCCGTCAAATCAGGGAAATTTGTGATATCAAGATTATAATTATAAGATAATGAAACGAATAGCTATTGTTGTTGCGTGTCTGCTCATGGCCATGATCATGGGAGCACAGACCCCGAAAAATGTTGAATACGTATTTACTGAAGCATCGGAGCTAAATCTAATCGGAAAGATTCATAAGGACACTCCGAATCCTTATCATAGAGTAGACACGGTGAAATATAAGGGGTTTACAAAAGGTGAGAACCGTCAGGTCAGATGTCCGGCTGGGCTTGCTGTGCTTTTCAAGACGAACTCGACGACAATTTCTGTAAAGACTCAGTATGGCTGGCAGCATTCAGCTGTCAATACCATGCCTATTTCCTACAGAGGCTATGATCTTTACATCAAGGAGAATGGCCGATGGCTATGGGCTGCATCTGGTGCGACAAGGCCTGAGAAAGGACAGAATAATCTTGTGCTGATAAAAGATATGGATGGGAGCGAGAAGGAGTGTATGCTTTATCTGCCTATCTATTCTGAGGTGAATTCAGTCCAGATAGGCGTACAGCAGGGCTCGTCTATCGAATATCTGGAATCTCCTTTCCGCCACAGGGTCGCTATTTTCGGCTCAAGCTTCACCCATGGCATCAGCACCAGCAGACCCGGCATGAGTTATCCTATGCAGTTGATGAGGTGGACGGGCATTCAGTTTCTTAGTCTGGGATGCAGTGGAAACTGTAAGATGCAGCCATATTTCGGTGAAGTCCTTTGTGATGCGGAAGTTGACGCAATCGTGCTTGATGCTTTCTCGAATCCTAATGCGGGAATGATTAAGGAAAGACTTTTCCCGTTCATAGAACAGCTTCAGAAATCTCATCCGGATATCCCTATAATCTTCCAGCAGACAATTTATCGGGAAAAACGTAATTTCGACATTGTGAACGAAAAGAGGGAAAGAGAGAAACAGGAAGTGGCGGCAAAGCTTATGAAGGAGGCGTGCAGGCGATATGATAATGTGTATTTTATCCAGACTAATGCTACAGATCAGTTGCACGAGACATCTGTCGACGGTACTCATCCTGGAGACTATGGTTATACACTTTGGGCTGAATCAATTCGTAAGCCGTTGATGAAGATTCTGAAGAAATACGGGATAAAGTAGCTCATGGGATTATATTCATTTTACCGAATCAGCAAACCGGCAAAGGAACAAGTGGGTGGAGACAAGGTCGACTCTACCTACAGGTCCTTGAGGACCAGGACTTTCTGGGGCGTTACGGTTGCATATAGCCTCTACTATGTATGCCGTATGAGTCTAAGTGTGGTAAAGCAGCCTTTGATAGACGAGGGAGTGCTTTCAGCCGGGCAGCTTGGCCTTATTGGTTCTGCACTTCTTTTTGTGTATGCTGTAGGTAAATTCATGAATGGCTTCATTGCGGATTATTGCAATGTCCGCAGATTCATGGCTACAGGACTTCTGGTGTCTGCGGTCATAAATCTTCTTATGGGAGGCCTGGGAGTGTTCAATGGCTTCTGTGCTGTTCCTGCCAGTGTCATATTCTTTGCTTTTGCTGTGCTTTGGGGTCTGAACGGATGGATGCAATCCATGGGTTCTCCTCCTGGAGTCATAAGCCTTTCAAGATGGTTTCCCCTTTCCAAAAGAGGAACATATTATAGTGTTTTCAGTTCGAGCCCTTATATAGGCGAATTCTTGTCATTCATAATAACAGGAGTCGTCGTCGGTGCTTTAGGCTGGGAGGCCGGGTTTATCGTTGCTGCCATAGCTGGTCTCATCGGTTCCCTGATAATACTTTTGTTTGTCTCGGATAATCCTGAAAGTAAGGGACTTCCTTCAATTCAGAAGCTTACTGGAGAAGTGCCGGCAAAGGAAGACCAGATGCCTACCAAGGAACTTCAGAAGATTGTTCTGAAGCATCCGGGCATATGGATTATAGCTTTGTCAAGTGCATTCATATATATAACAAAATATGCCATTGCCGGTTGGGGTGTGCTCTTTCTTCAGAAGGAGAGTGGTTTTTCTCTTGAAGATGCTACTCAGATCATAGCCTTTTCGGCAGCATTCGGAGTCTTGGGAACGGTGATTTCGGGTTGGCTGTCGGATAAAGTGTTTGGTGGGGACAGAGTCAAACCTGCCGTTTTATCCGGGATTTTAAGCAGTCTGTCCCTGTTTTTCTTTCTGTTCGTCGGCGGAAGCTTTGTTATGAACATCTTTTATGTATCTTTGTTCAGTCTGTCTGTCGGAGTACTATATTGTATTGTTGCCGGCCTGATGGCGGTGGATATTGTACCAAGAAAGGCAACGGGTGCGGCATTGGGAGTTGTGGGGATTTCAAGTTATGTGGCCGCAGCTCTTCAAGACATAACCAGTGGTTATCTCATCCAGTGTAATACAGAGATGGTCAATGGGGTGGATATGTATGATTTCGGTCCTGTGTCAATATTCTGGATTGCAGCTTCTGTGGTTTCATTCATCCTTCCGGTCCTTAACTGGAAAAAGATGAAGCAGAAGATATGAACACCATTCCAGAGTGAGAAGCCTGTCATAAATAGGAATAAGGTATAAGGATTTAGGGAAGGGTCTGGAAGGTTCATGTTTTCATATTCCTGCACGCCCTTCCCAAACGAAACAAGTTAAGTGTAAAACAATAAAGATATAAGGTTGAAACTTAGAGCGAAGCGTTGAGCAAGTCCCTTCCCTGGGGGAAGGGATTTAGGGAAGGGTCTGGAAGGTTCATGTTTTCATATTCCTGCACGACCTTCCCAAACGAAACAAGTTAAGTTTAAAACAATAAAGATATAAGGTTGAAAATATGAAACTTAATCTAAGCATCGAATACAAGACCTCATGGGGTGAGGAACTTGTTCTATGTGCCGGAGGAAAAAGATATCCTATGTCTTATTCTTCGGACGGACTTTGGACATTGGAAATTCAGCGTTTCAATCCGTCAATGCTTTCGGAGTATTCTTTTGAGGTAGTCCGTTCCGGCGAAACCGTACGTAAGGAATGGAAGGGCCATTCCCTTGTGCTTCCGGACGGAGCGGTACCTGCAGAACTTATCATCAAGGATCGGTGGAATGACCGTCCTTCTGACGCCCCATTCTATTCTTCTGCTTTCACAAAGGCTATATTCGGCAGGAATAATGGCAAGAAATCCGCAAAGAAGGCTAAGTTCTCCCCTAATGTGTTGTTCAAGGTGGCAGCCCCTTCTATAAGGCCTGGTGAGGTTCTTGCTCTCGCCGGCAGTTCGAAAGCACTGAAGAATTGGTCTGAGATCGTCCCTTTCGATGACTCTGCATTCCCGCTGTGGACTCTCCCTATCAATGTCGAGGAGAGTTTTGCCTATAAGCTGATAGTTGCAGACAAGGAAACGCTCGCACCGATTGCATGGGAAACCGGAGAAAACAGATGGTTCTCATGTGTGCCGGATAAAGGTGAGTTCATGGTTGAGGCAGATCTTGAGGTCCATTTCGAAGGCAGAAACTGGAAGGGAGCAGGTACGGCTATTCCGGTCTTCTCTCTCAGAACTGAAGATGATTTCGGAGTAGGAGAGTTCTACGACCTGAAGAAAATGGTCGATTGGGCGGCATCTACCGGACAGAGCATACTTCAGCTTCTTCCTATCAATGACACCACAATGTTCGGAACATGGGAAGATTCATATCCTTATAATCCTAATTCCACCTTTGCACTCCATCCTCAGTTCATCAACCTTCCTGCTGCAGGTGTGAAGGTCGACGAAGAATACAAAGCTCTTCAGGCAGAGCTGAACTCTCTGGAGCAGATAGATTATGAGAAAGTCAACAATAATAAGATAGCCCTTCTGCGCAAGGCATTCGCAAAGAATTTCAAGAAACTGTCATCTACAAAATCCTATCAGACATTTGTAGAGAAGAACAATGAGTGGCTTCTTCCATATGCTGTGTTCTGTGTCCTTCGTGACAAGAACGGTACGCCTGACTTCACTAAGTGGAAAGGCTACGCCAAATATAACAAGAAGAAGGTGGCTACATTCTGCGAGGATAATCGTACGGATGTTGATTTCTGGTGCTTTGTCCAATATCATCTTGACCAGCAGCTCTCGGAGGTGTGTGCATACGCTCACTCAAGGGGAGTTGTCTTTAAGGGAGACCTCCCTATCGGAATCAGCCGTACAAGCGTGGATGCATGGCTCTATCCAGAGCTCTTCCATATGAATTCACAGGCTGGAGCACCACCTGATGCCTTCTCTGCTGACGGTCAGAACTGGGGCTTCCCTACATATAACTGGGAGAAGATGGCTGAGGACGATTTTGCATGGTGGAAGGCACGCCTTGCAAAGATGTCTGAGTACTTCGATGCTTTCCGTATTGACCACATCCTTGGTTTCTTCCGTATATGGGAAATACCATTAATATATAAGAGCGGTCTTGAGGGATACTTCAATCCGGCACTTCCATATAATGCCAATGAACTTGAGGCTCAGGGCTTTGATGTAAAGGATAACGGCCTGTTTGTGGAGGATCCGCGTCAGGCGGGTCACTATCATCCTAAGATCGGTGCAAAGGCTACCCAGTCTTATCAGTGGCTTGATGCCTACCGCCGCTCGGCTTTCGACCGCCTCTACGATGATTTCTTCTATCACCGTAATAATGAATTCTGGAAGGAGAAGGCGATGCAGAAGCTGCCTGCACTCCTTGATTCGACAGGAATGCTTGCGTGTGGAGAAGATCTCGGAATGATACCGGCTACAGTACCGCAGGTGATGGATAGCCTCAGGATACTCTCACTTGAGATTCAGCGTATGCCTAAGTCTGTCGAGGTGGATTTCGCAGATCCTGCATGGTATCCTTACCTTTCTGTCTGTACGACATCGACTCATGACATGAATCCTATCCGTGCATGGTGGGAAGAGGACCGTCAGGTTACTGAGAAATTCTATCATCAGATGTTAGGAGGCCAGGGTGAGGCTCCTTATTATTGCGAACCTTGGATCTGCCGTCAGATTCTCGACCAGCATCTCTATTCACCAGCCATGTTTACAATCCTTCCTCTTCAGGACTGGCTTTCCATGGATGGTGCCTTGAGGAGAAATAATCCGAATGAGGAAAGAATCAATGTGCCGGCGAACTCACGTCACTACTGGCGCTACCGCATGCACCTTACAATTGAGAAACTTTCCGAGCAGTTTGAGTTCAATGACACTCTTATTGCGATGATCTCGGCAAGCGGAAGAAGCAGATAAATTCCCGATTATCCCCTGAAAAACCGCACTTTTTGAGGATAATCGCGAAAAAATCAAAAAAAATGTGAAAAAAATTTGCAGGTAAAGAAAAAGTGCGTATCTTTGCAGCCCGTTTGAGATAAAAACGGAAGTTCTTTGACAAGTTTGAGAAAAGATAACGAGGTAAAGTTAAAAGAAATTAAATAGTCTGTAACTAGAGAAGATAGAGAGTCAATCGTAGTTGTGGACTACAATTTCAAGGCAACGAGTAAATGAGAACAAAGTGTTAAACTGAAAGTTCTTGTGATTCATTCAAAGACAAACAGAGAGAAGGTTACAAGAGCGGACGGCGGATGCCTAGGCTTCTGGAGGCGATGAAGGACGTGGTAAGCTGCGTTAAGCACCGGGGAACTGCAAACAGGTATTGATCCGGTGATATCCGAATGGGGCAACC
>JAGAKH010000017.1 GCA_017625725.1 Bacteroidales bacterium
GGCACGACTTCACCATTCAGCCTTGTCGGGCTTTCAAAGATATCATAATAGCATCCGGCCTGCTCGATTTCCGGTATATTCGCCTTAAGGATTCCCGGCGAATCAAAACGAAGACCGAGAACCTTCGTATTCTCGTCACTTCTTCCGATAGTGAATATGCGTTCATAATCCTCGCAGTTTCTTGCCACGGAGTACTGCTGCCATACATACGTTCCGATCAGCAGCACAAATGCCAATGCGATGCTCAATCCCACGACCTCGATCGCGGTGTAGAGTTTGTTTCTGCTCAGGAATCTCAGGTAACTTTTCATATTGCTCTTTTATGGGTGGCACGTAAGTGCTTGGGTGTTAGTGTTTTGTGTTGTATGCCTGCTGTATCTGTGCAGCAGGCATCTGGCGTAAGCGCCTGTTGGATAGGTGGTTATGTGCCACCGCGTTACTCCTTCTTCAACGCTTCGGCCGGGTTTGTGCTGGCGGCGCGGAGGGTCTGCCAAAGGACGGAGGCCAGGGAGATGACCAGAGCAAGCAGCACGGCTACTGCAAACGGCCATATCGTAAGATCGATCCTATAGGCGAACTCTTCGAGATAGCGTCCGCAGAATACCCACGCAACAGGAAGGGCAACTGCACTTCCGATGATGGTGATGATCATATATTCCGATATGTTCCTGCGTGTCTCGCTCGCCATAGTTCCACCGAACACCTTGCGGATGGCGATGCCTTTCTCTCTTTCCGAAGCGAAGTAAGTGCTCATTGCGACAAGTCCGAGGACGGATAATATGACTGCCAGCATTGCGAAGATCTTGAGCAGTTTGACTGTCTGGTTATCTTCCTCCAGTTCCCGCACCATCATATCCTCGACATAACCGAACTCCCAAGGCTCGAGATATACTCCGTTATATTCATCGGAGAACTTGCGGTATATGCTGTCGAATGCTTCGGTTGCCTCGTCGTGGTTGTCATCGGTCTCGATGAGAATGGTGTTGTTATATAGTCCGAAGTCATCGATTGGAAGGACAATCACAGCAACCTTGGACTGGTCCATTCTCTCGTTCATCGCATTGTCTCCTGCGATATTGCCTAAAACTCCGCCGAAGTTGTCGATTCTGGTCCGGTTGAAGTTGCCGTTCCAGGATTTTGCTTTTTTCTCGGCTTCTTCTCTTGAATCAAAGCAGTTGTAGAGGTTTTCGCTGAACCATATCGAATGGGCGAGGGGAGCGCCGAAGTCTTCCCGAACATCGAGATCCCATATCCCGAATGCTTCCGTGTCACATATCAGCAGTTTTACAGGGGTCAGGTCTGTGCTGTTTTCCAGTTGAATTGCAGTGCTGAAATGTACACCTGTAGGGTATCCCCTTGACAGAGCCACCTTCTTCACGAACGGCAATTGTCTGATTTCATCCATCATAGCAATGACATCTCCGGCTTCTTCCGCATCAGTTGACAAGATGAATTTGTCTTCAATATCGGCTCCCAAAGGCATATTGATCATATAGTTCATCTGTTTGTCGAGGACAATAGCCGAGGCTATCAGCGTGATGGCGAGGATGTTCTGAAGCAGGATGAACACTCTGTTCAGACCGGCTCTGCTTTTTCTTCTGTATGTGCCGTTTACAATGCTTATAGGCTTGATGGAAGATATGTTCAGAGCAGGGATGAGGCCGCAGATGCCACCGATCAGCACAACGAACAGTATGTATATAGAGATGCTGGCAGCATTGAACGGGATAGTAATCGTCTGCCCGTAAATGATCCTTCCGATATATGGAGCAAGTGCGAGCGCAATGCCTGCGGCTGCGATGGAACAAATTGCCGTAAATCCGATTGACTCAAGTATATACTTTACTGCGATATCCGCCTTGTCAGCACCGACGAGGCTTCTTGTGGCCATTTCTTTCGCCCTTTTGTTCGTCAAGGCTAGATTCAGATTGATATAGTTTATGACAGCAGAGACCAGAAGAAGCAGGGAAACTATGAGGAGAATGA
>JAGAKH010000018.1 GCA_017625725.1 Bacteroidales bacterium
AGCCTCGATATGCTGTCCGGTACCGTCACCCTCTTCATCAAAGAACTGAGAGAAGACCATAGGCTTCACCTGCAACTCGGAAGTAAGCCAGTTATAGTCTGTGTTCGACACAAAATCCACCTGCCACTTACCGAACCTGCGGATCATCCTGAAATCATTATCAATAGTAATCCTCGGCTGCTTGTGCATCTGAGAAATCTCCTGATTGCCATCTGCAACAACTCCATTGTTCCTGTTCCAGCTTCCGTTAAAAGAAAGCCTGTTATTCAGGTAGTTCTTGTTGGCATTGTTCCTGAACTGAAGCGCCACCTGCATCCTGTCTGAAATGCTTTCAGCATCAATGTTCTCATAAACATCAAGCGGGTTCTGTCCAGGAATGAAATACGATGTCCTGTTCTCTGCTGCCTGATTCCTGTTATCGTGAATGTAATAGGCATTGACAGTCAGATCGGAATCTTCCCCGGTCTTATTGATAGTGTTTATAGAAACCGAATGAATGTTATTGTTCAAGTAGAGCCTTTCATTAACAGGAGGATTGCCAGCCTCCTGAATACCTGTCAATCGTTCCGCATCCCAACCAAGACCCATAGAAGACTCCAGCTCCCGGGCAACATCGTCACCGGTGTTATTCGTCTTATAGGTCATGATAGTCAGGAAATTCTTTCCGAAGAACATTGGAGTAACTTCTCCATTCCACAGAACAGGCTGATATCCGGCTCCAGCCTGAACCACTCCGTTCCAAGCACCTCTCGCTCCGGACTTCAGAATCAGATTGATAGCAGCCCTGTCGGAAGCCACCCAGTCCTGCAGCACTTTGATAGGCTGATGATCCTCATACACCTCCACCTTCGCGATATCGCTTGCCTGAATGTTATTCGTAGCAATTCCATACTGACCACCAAGCATATCCAACCCTTCTACATAGAACTTGTTGATGGACTTTCCCTGATACTTGATCTGACCGCTCGGAGCCACTTCGATTCCCGGCAACTTCTGCAGTACATCACCGATGCTCCTGTCAGTTGAATCCTTGAAGTTCGCCACATAATAAGTGACAGTATCCTTCTTCCTCTCAATAGTATTTGCCTCGACCTTTACCTCCTTGATCTTCAAGGCGGAATACTCCACAACGAAATCCAATCTTCCAATACCAGCCGGAACATCTTTGCTGACCTTCCCAAGATTGAATCCTGTAACAGTAACCCTCACGGAATCAGCCTCACACCTGAATCTCACCTCATACCGACCCTCACCGTCACTGCTGCCATAACTGTAAAGCCTCTTTCCGTCAGTACTCTGCACAAGCACATTCGCCCCGGCAACCATCTCACCATTCCTCTCCGAAATCGCACCGGAAATAGACCTCTCCACGACGGAGTTCTGGGCGAACATCGTCATCGAAAGGGACAACAGTAATATGGTGAGTAATCTTCTCATTATTCAAGTTCTATAGGATTGTAAGGGAATAAGAAATGACCAGAAGAAAAAACCTCTCTGCCTGTAAGGTTACGTTCTTCTGATATGATCAGTCTGTAACCGTCTGCACCATCACTTGAAAGGATTGGATCATCATGAGCGAACTTCTCTG
>JAGAKH010000019.1 GCA_017625725.1 Bacteroidales bacterium
GGAGATTGAAAATGTCTGGACTTAACCTATTGTCAAATTGGCAGTATTTATTGAGAATTACTGATTTTGAGAGAGTTACGCAAGGTACCGTCGCCGGAATATACGAACTCCGGCGACGACAGATCAAGCACTGCGGGCGGCTCGGCCAAAGGGCCGTCCTCGTGCTTGACTGTTGCCGTCCCATGTCATGACCTAGCTTCCGCTCGAGGGAGGCACGGCACCGTGCCTACTGCTGCCAAGTTGAGCAGCATTGGGCACGGTGCATAATGTGTAAATAATTAATATTCAATAATATGCACAAAATGGAGTGTGCCTGACACTGCTTGTCCTGGCAGCCTTGGGCACACCTTTTCAATTTAGGTTTAATATGACTGCACAGAGGTGGGGACCGCGGGCAGAATGACTGGAAAACCGCTCCTGATACCCCGGGAAAAGATGGTATCAAGAGCGGTTTCGCTATATTTTTGCACTTAGTCTACCAGACTATTAATGCTTGAAATGACGCATACCGGTGCAGAGCATTGTTATTCCGCACTCATTCGCTTTCTTCACAGAATCCTCGTCACGAACACTGCCGCCCGGCTGTACGATAGCCTTCACACCGTACTCAGCTGCAAGGGTAACAGTATCATCAAATGGGAAGAATCCGTCCGATCCGAGAACCACAGCCTCATTTCTTATATCCTTACCCTCTTCAGCTAAAGAAGCTGATGCCTGCTCAAGAGCGATTCTTGCAGAACCGACACGGTTCATCTGACCAGCACCCACTCCAAGAGTAGCTCCATCCTTCACAACAACGATGGCATTGGACTTCACATGCTTGACGATTCTCCATGCGAAATCAAGGTCGGTAAGCTGGGCAGCATCCGGCTTGACCTCAGTCACGCACATATCCTCGACAACAGTCTTTGTATCAATATCCTGCTCCTGTACAAGGATTCCACCATTCATGCTCACATACATATTGTGGCCACCCTCTTCCTTGCTCATGTCAACCTTGAGAAGACGGAGATTCTTCTTTGTGCAAAGCACTTCAAGAGCCTCATCCGTAAAGCTTGGTGCCATGATGATCTCAAGGAAAATCGGCTTCATAAGCTCAGCGACTTCCTTGTTCACCTCACGGTTGACTGCAACGATACCGCCGAAAATGCTGACCTTATCAGCTTCATAAGCCTTAGTCCATGCATCAACCACATCTGTTCCAATTGCTGCACCACAAGGATTCATATGCTTGAGACCTACACAGAAAGGTGCATCGAACTCACGTACGATATTCAGGGCCGCATTCGCATCCTGGATATTGTTGTATGACAGTTCCTTGCCATTGAGCTGCTCTGCTGTCGCAAGAGAATAAGGCACCTTGTCAAGAGTTGCATAGAACTTGGCGTTCTGATGAGGATTCTCTCCATAACGAAGAGTCTGTTTCAGGTCATACTCAAGGAAAAGCTTCTCATTCAGACCAGCAGCCTTACGCATGTATGTAGCAATCATCATGTCATACTCTGCTGTGTGGGTGTAAGCCTCTGCAGAAAGCTGAAGACGAGTCTCCTTGGTCGTATTTCCATTCTCCTTGATCTCGGCAATGATCTTGGCATAGTTGTCAGGATTGCAGACAACTGTCACTGCACTCCAGTTCTTGGCTGCACTACGAAGCATGGACGGACCTCCTATGTCGATGTTCTCTATGGCATCCTCCATAGTCACGTCAGGTCTTGCGATCGTCTGCTTGAAAGGATAAAGATTCACACATACCATATCGATGAACTCGATGCCGTTCTCTTTAAGCTGGGCAATATGGCTGTCAAGGTCACGACGGCCGAGAAGTCCTCCATGTACCTTAGGGTGAAGCGTCTTCACGCGTCCGTCACAGATTTCTGGAAAACCTGTGACTTCACTGATGTTGATGATCTTAAGACCGGCATCCTGCAGAAGCTTCATTGTACCTCCGGTCGCAATGATTTCCCAACCGAGGGCTACAAGCTCCTTAGCGAAATCTACTACGCCTGTCTTGTCTGATACTGAAAATAATGCTCTCATGTATAATATATATTAATTGTTCTATTTAAGATTCTTCGGCTCAATATACGAACTCACCGAACTCCGAACGGATTATGAGTTCCTTGTGATCACACTCCTCAACACGTCCTACGATCTGAGCGTCGATTCCGAAGCTCTTTGAAATCTCGATGACCTGGTCTGCGTGCTCAGGAGAAAGATACACCTCAAGACGATGGCCCATATTGAACACCTTGTACATCTCTGCCCAATCTGTTCCGCTCTGCTCGTGAATTGTCCTGAAAAGCGGTGGTACAGGGAAAAGATTGTCCTTTATGACACGGATATCGTCACCGACAAAATGCAGGATCTTGGTCTGGGCACCACCTGAACAGTGTACCATTCCATGAATCTGAGGTCTCAGTGCATCACGAAGCTTCTTCACTACAGGAGCATAGGTCCTTGTAGGAGAAAGGACGAGCTTGCCGGCATCCACTGGTGAGCCTTCAACAGCATCAGTCAGCTTAAGACCACCACTATATACAAGATCTTCCGGAACACCCTTGTCGTAGCTCTCCGGATATTTCTCGGCAAGATATTTCGAGAACACGTCATGACGGGCACTTGTGAGTCCGTTGCTGCCCATACCGCCGTTATACTCCTTTTCGTATGTCGCCTGACCATAAGAAGCAAGGCCTACGATCACATCTCCCGGACGGATGTTGGCATTATCGATGACATCACTGCGTTTCATACGGCAGGTAACTGTAGAGTCGACTATGATAGTACGGACAAGGTCACCCACATCAGCTGTTTCTCCCCCGGTAGCATAAACACCGACACCCATCTCACGAAGTTCCGCAAGAAGTTCGTCTGTGCCGTTGATGATTGCACTGATAACTTCACCTGGAACCAGAAGCTTGTTGCGTCCGATTGTGGAAGACACAAGAATATTGTCGACCGCACCCACACAAAGCAGGTCGTCGATATTCATGATGAGTGCATCCTGGGCAATACCCTTCCACACACTCAGATCCCCGGTCTCTTTCCAGTAGAGATATGCAAGTGAGGATTTGGTTCCGGCACCGTCCGCATGCATGATGTTGCAATACTCCGGATCACCTCCCAGGATATCAGGAATTATCTTACAGAATGCCTTAGGGAAGATTCCCTTGTCAATGTTCTTGATTGCGTTGTGTACATCCTCTTTTGATGCAGAAACGCCACGCTGCATATACCTCTGGTTACTCATAAAAAGTTCCGTTTTTAATAATTTGCAAAGATAGTAAAAAACGACGGTATAGAAAATATTTTACTCCTTGCCGGCACGGTAGAGCTGCCAGGAGTTGAAGAGGTTGTGCCAGATGCTGTAGAGGCCGCCGACGATGGCGGTTTCAGGGGTCATGAAGGTGTAGGCCATCCAGATTGCGAAGACTGTGTTCTTCTGGCCAAGGGCCTGGCCTGCAGTGACGGTACGCACAGCCTTGCCCCTTGCCTCGGCCTCCGCTGATGCATCCGCCCGTCTTGGCCTGTAACGGCTTCCGACAAAGCGTCCTACAGCGAACTGGAAGATGCAGCTGATCAGGGAGATCAGGCCGATCATGGCCATCAGGGTAAGGCTCATGTCACTTTTTATGACCAGTCTGGTGGTGACGGTTATCGCCAGGGTCAGGGATGCCGCCCAGATGTAGAACGGAAGGTCCGGATAAGCCAGCAGCCTGCGGTGAAGTCCGGGCATCAGGTATCGGACCAGCCATGCACTAAGGCAAGGCATTATCAGAAGCGGAAAGACCTTGGCAAGTATCACGCTGAAGGCCGTCCAGAAGTCCATGCCCTGGACCGGCTGGATCAAAGGAACGATCAAAGGGACCAGAACCGCTGTGAGAAGGTTGATGAGAATCGTATAGGTGGTGATACCGGCTACGTCCCCTCCAAGCTTGCGTGTCACGACTGCTGCTGCAGTCGCTGTAGGACAGATCAGGCATAACATTCCGCTTTCGATCAGGACAACCTTGTCGTGCCAGTTTCCGGGATACGAAGACATGATCCAGACGGCCAGCAGGCCAAGTCCTACGAACAGACCTCCCTGAATCAGGAGCAGCCACCAATGCCAGCGATGAGGCTTGAGTTCCTTAGGTTCTATCCTGCAGAATGTCATGAAGAGCATGGCGAAAAGGAGGCAGGGCTGGACCACAGAGACGGCGTCTTCAAGAAAGGGGCCGGCTACGTGAAGAGGCGGGATGGCATAATACAATAGGTATATGCACACCCCCGTCAGCATGGCTATAGGCAGCATCCAGTCCTTTATTATTTTCTTCAGTTTGGATGAAGTTGTTGGTATCATTATTAAATTATATTTTGAATCAGATTTCTCCACTCGCTTCGCTCGGGCGAAATGACAAATGATGCTCGGCAAATGTCAATGTGGATCGGTCGGGAGGGCTATGTGGATCGTAACGTGTTGTGCAATCAGGTTTACTTGTCATGTTGAAAGACCTACGGGAGCAGGCATTCCATAAAATGACTGTCGAGAGACCGGGAAGTCTCTCGACAGACTATTTACTTCTTATCCTGATAAAGTCGGGTCGGATACTTTGCATTGAAGCAGGCCAGGCAGAGGTCGCTGCGATGACCGGCCTTGAGCATACCTTCGTGAGAGAGGAACGCAAGGGAATCAGCATCGATCATCCTGCGTACTTCCTCAACATCGTGGCTGGAACTTATCAGTTCCTCAGGCGTATGTATGTCCACTCCATAGTAACAAGTATACTTCAAAGGAGCACTTCCTATGCGGACATGGACTTCTGTCGCTCCCGCCTCACGAAGCATCTTGACAATCTTCAGAGAAGTTGTTCCGCGAACAATGGAATCATCCACAAGAACCACCCTCTTGCCCTTGACTATGGTCTTGACAGGTGAAAGCTTCATCTTCACACCCTTTTCACGCATGGACTGGGTCGGCTGGATGAAGGTTCTGCCGATGTACTTATTCTTTATAAGCCCCATCTCATAAGGCAGTCCGCTTGCTTCCGCATAACCCTGAGCGGCACTTAGGCTGGAGTCCGGTACGCCGATCACGATATCTGCATCAGCCGGAGCTTCCTGAAAAAGAAGCCTTCCGGATTCTTTCCTGTAATTATGGACATTGCATCCTTCTATGTCGCTGTCAGGACGGGCAAAGTAGACATATTCCATTGCACACATAGCATGACGCTCAGGCTGAGCGTAGAACTGACTCCTTATGCCATGGTGGTCGAGAGTTACTATTTCACCCGGTTCAACATCACGGATATATTCGGCACCGAGCACGTCAAAAGCACAGGTCTCACTCGCAACCACATAACCGTCCCCAATCTTTCCAATGGCAAGCGGATGGAATCCGTACTTGTCACGACAGGCATATATCCTTCGACCGGTCATCACGACGAATGCGAAGGCACCGTCTATCATGTTCAATGCTTCCTTTAGAGAATAGATGCGGGGCTGGTCCTTGTCTATACCTTGTTTCTTGATGAGGTGTGCAAGAACCTCCGCATCTGACGAGGACTGGAAAAGGCTTCCCTTGTCTTCCAGTTCTTCACGAAGCTGACGGTAGTTCACAATCTGGCCGTTGTTGGCCATCGCGAAATCTCCGGAATTATGATGAAAGAGAAACGGCTGGATATTCTCAGTTCCCTTGCATCCGGCATTGCTGTAACGAACATGACCGATGGCCATGTTTCCCTGCAGCTTGGAGATCTTATCTTCATTGAAGACCTCTATGACAAGTCCGTCGCCTTTGAAACGATGGAACTCTCCTCCTTCATCAACGGTCACTATACCACATCCCTGCTGACCTCTGTGCTGGAGGGCATGAAGGCCGTAATAAGCAAGATTGGCAGCATCCGGAACACCATATAGACCGAGGACACCACACTCATGGTGGAGACCGCTCTCCATATTGTTCTTACAGTAACACATATATTCGGGACCTTATTCACGTCCAGTGAAATATGCCATTGCATTCTCAAAGAGCGGCTGCTCAAGACCTTCATCCATGATGTTCTTGAACAGATTGCCCTCATAACGCTCTGTATGACCCATCTTTCCGAGAATCTGTCCGTTCTTGCTGACAATACCCTCGATAGCATAATATGATCCGTTAGGATTATATGGGGATTCCATTGTAGGCTCTTCTTCGAGAGGGTCTACATATTGGAAAGCAACCTGACCGTTGGCAAAGAGCTCGCGTGCAAGTTCCTCGTTCACGACGAACTTACCTTCTCCATGACTTACCGCAATGGTATGAAGGTCGCCCACAGTAAAGCCTGAAAGCCAAGGGGAATTCGTGGTAGCGATCCTTGTTGTCACCATCTGGGAAATATGACGGTTGATGTCGTTGCGGAAAAGAGTAGGGCTATCCTTTGTAACCTGTCCGAGACGTCCATAAGGAAGAAGACCGGACTTCACAAGTGCCTGGAAACCGTTGCAGATACCAAGGATAAGGCCTCCACGGTCGATAAGTGCATGGATTGCATCGGCTATATCCTTGTTGTTGAGTACGTTTGCTATGAACTTGCCGCTTCCGTCAGGTTCGTCGCCGGCAGAGAATCCTCCGCAGAGCATAAGGATATGACATTCGTCAATATTCTTCTTCATCTGTGCGATCGAACGGAAGATATCATCTTCAGTAAGATTGCAGAATACGCTCATACGCACCTCTGCACCTGCATTTCTCCAAGCCTTGGCCGAATCGTAGTCGCAGTTGGTTCCCGGGAATACAGGGAGATAAGCGATAGGCTTTTCAACCGGTTCGCCTTTGTATTTCATTTCGGACTTCTTCACCTTACGAGGCTTGATGCCCTCCATTCCTTCAGGAAGAAGATTCTTGTGGTAAGCCTCTGCAGTGTCTGGGTAGACCTCAGCGAATCTGGCTCCGTTAGCCGCTATCATGTCAAAGATGTCAAGCTTGACGCCATTTACTGTAAGTTCGCTTTCCTCTCCATCAGTGACCTCTCCTATAAGGATGGCATTCGGATAATCCAGAGCTTCTTCAGCCTCGACAAGGATCGATCCGTAGCCATAGTTGAAGAGCTCCTTCTCATCAACATTTATCTTTGCATCCAGACCGTTTCCGAATGACATCTTGCAGATTGCCTCCGCTATTCCACCGAAACCGAGGGCATAACCGGACACGATGTTGTCTGCCTGGATCTGCTCATGGACATATTTCCAGTTGGCCTTGAGCTGTTCCACATCAGGCATGTAATTGTCAAGAGGAGTGTGCTTGATGAGATAGAGCTTGTTTCCTTCATATTTGAGTTCAGGAGAAATCACCTGGTCGGCATCCACGGTAGTGATACCGAAGGCCATGAGCATAGGAGGTACATTGATATCCTCGAATGTTCCGCTCATCGAGTCCTTTCCACCGATTGAAGGAAGGCCGAACTCAACCTGCATCTTGAGGGCACCAAGCAAAGCAGAAAGCGGCTTGCCCCATGACTTGCGGTCTGTCATACGCTCGAAATACTCCTGATAAGAGAACCTCATCTTCTCGTAGCTTGCTCCGGCTGCAACGACCTTCGCACATGCTTCCACTACAGAATATGCCGCACCATGATATGGGCTCCAGCTTGCAATGAAAGGATTGTATCCGAATGCCATGATAGAAGCGGTATCCGTGTAACCGTCTGTCGGAAGCTTCTGCACTGAAACCTGGGTTTCAGTTGCCTGCAACATACCTCCGAAAGGCATGAGGACTGTCGAACGTCCGATTGTAGAGTCGAACATCTCGATAAGGCCCTTCTGGGAAGTCACATTCGGATCCTGGAGGTTATTGTATATCTTTTCCTTGAGAGTCTCGCCTTCAACGGTACGCTCAAACGGATTCTTCTTTTCGACAGCTGCTACAGTCGCCTTTGTATAATGCTTTGCTCCTGCACTGTCAATGAATTCACGGGAAAGGTCCACAACAGTCCTGTCACCGTTGAACATACGCATACGGCCTCTGTCTGTCACGTCTGCCACATGGGTAACCTCGACATTCTCGCTTGCACAATAGGCCATCATAGCCTCCTTGTCCTTCGCCTCTATGACAATGGACATACGCTCCTGAGACTCGCTGATGGCAAGTTCGGTAGAATTGAGTCCGTTATATTTTACAGGAACCCTGTCAAGATAGATGTCGAGACCGTCGGTAAGCTCACCGATAGCGACACTGACTCCACCGGCTCCGAAGTCATTGGACTTCTTTATAAGCCTTGTCACTTCAGGACGACGGAAAAGCCTCTGAAGCTTTCTTTCTTCAGGAGCATTTCCCTTCTGAACCTCACTTCCGCATGTCTCAAGAGACTCCTCTGTATGCTCCTTTGACGAACCGGTTGCTCCACCTACACCGTCACGGCCTGTGCGGCCTCCGAGAAGAAGGACTACATCGCCAGGAGCAGGGCTTTCGCGACGTACGCTGTCAGCCTTTACTGCACCTACGACAGCACCCACCTCAAGACGCTTTGCCACGTAACCTTCGTGGTAAATTTCACGTACATGAGTAGTTGCAAGGCCGATCTGGTTACCGTAGCTTGAATATCCATGGGCAGCCTTACGTGAGATGATGCTCTGCGGAAGCTTTCCTGCAAGAGTCTCGGCAACAGGAAGATATATATTTCCTGCACCTGTCACACGCATTGCCTGGTAAACATATGCACGGCCGGAGAGCGGGTCACGGATCGCACCTCCGAGACAGGTTGCTGCTCCACCGAAAGGTTCGATTTCTGTCGGATGGTTATGAGTCTCGTTCTTGAACTGGAGAAGCCACTTCTCTGTGGTCATCTCTCCTTCATCGTCCACGATATCCACATCCACATATATGCTGCATGCGTTGTTTTCCTCGCTGACTTCCATATCATCCAGAAGTCCCTTCGCCTTGAGATAGCGGGCTCCCACAGTGGCCATATCCATCAGGTTCACACCCTTGTGCTCACGTCCGAGCTCCTTTCTGATCTTCATGTAAAGATTGAGGGTGCCGTCAATTTCCTCCTTAAGGAAAGACTCCTCCACATCGATATCCTCAAGCTCGGTAGTGAATGTGGTGTGACGGCAATGGTCGCTCCAATATGTGTCGAGAATCCTGAGTTCGGTTTCGAACGGGTCACGACCCTCTGCCTTGAAATAGTTCACGACCTCGCGAAGGTCATCTGCATTCATGGCAAGTCCCATGCTCTTGCAATATGGTGCAAGTTCCTCCTCTGTCAAGGCTGTAAGACCTTCAAGAACCTTTACAGGAACAACTTCAGGCTGCTCAAGTGCTGTAAGTTTCGAAAGGTCCTTCTCGCGTGACTCAACCGCATTGATGTAATATTTCTTGATCTTCTCTATAACTTCATCGGAAGTGTCTTCCGGCAGAATGATGAGTTTCGAACTCTTGATGCTCACCTGTGCCGAAGGGTCGATGAGGCGTACACAGTCCACTGCCGATGCCGCACGCTGGTCAAACTGACCAGGGAGGTACTCTACGGCAATGTACCTTGCTCCGGAAAGATCACATTCATCAGTGACGCTGTCGGTCACGATCTCTCCGAAAACGCTGTAACGGCTTTTCTCAAGAAGTTCCTTTGAAAAACCGAAAAGGTCATAGATGTTGAGAAGACGCAGCGACGGAAGAGAAATCTGCAGATTCTCATTCAACTCATTCAGGAGACTGCGTGCTTCAACCTGAAATTCAGGATACTTTTCTACATAAATGCGGTAATTGTTCATATCTCTTTTACCTGTATAAATTATTGTTGATGATTCTAGATGACTGCATCAAGGACCTTCTGGGTCTGCTCCTTCCTGAACTGGTCAAGTCTTGCAGAAAGCTCAGCATCTGTCAAGGCGAGAATCTGGGCAGCGAACAGTCCGGCGTTCTTTGCTCCATTGATAGCCATTGTAGCCACCGGTATGCCAGCCGGCATCTGGACTATTGAAAGAAGAGAGTCCATTCCACCGAGAGCCTTGGTCTGGATCGGAACTCCGATTACCGGCACTGTGGTCATTCCTGCAACCACTCCGGCAACGTGAGCTGCTCCACCGGCACCTGCTATGATGACTCCTATACCCTCCGACTTTGCTGATTTTGCGAATTCACACATAAGATCCGGTGTCCTGTGTGCACTGATTACCCTTTTTACGACCTCTACGCCTAAGCCTTCGAGGACATTGATCGCCTGCGACATGATTTCAAGATCGCTGGTCGAGCCCATGATTATTGCAACTTTCATACGAACTGATTTAAGCCGCAAATATAGATAAAAAACCTCACACGCACAACGCACGCGTGAATGAATATCCACATCAGGTTTCAGCATGACAAAAATGACTGATTGCAAATAATTTTCATTACCTTTGCAGATTACAGTGCAGATACGTCTGCAAAGGACGTAAAAACAACCAGAAAAACACATCAGTGATGAGAAACTTATATATAACCAATTCGCTTTCGAGAAAGAAGGAGATATTCAAGCCTATAAATGAAGGTCATGTAGGACTGTATGTTTGCGGCCCTACCGTATATGGAGATGCACATCTGGGCCATGCAAGACCGGGAGTGACTTACGACGTGTTCGTCAAGCTTCTCCGCCATCTGGGTTATAAGGTCCGTTATGTAAGGAACATCACCGACGTGGGTCATCTTGAGCATGACGCAGACGAGGGAGAAGACAAGATTGCAAAGAAGGCACGTCTGGAGCAGCTTGAGCCTATGGAAGTGGTGCAGAAGTGCACACTCGCCTACCATGAGGCTATGAGGATGCTGAATGTCGCCCCTCCTTCGATCGAGCCAAGGGCTTCAGGACATATCATGGAGCAGATTGACCTTGTAAAGAAGATACTCGAGGCGGGATATGCTTACGAGAGCAACGGATCCATTTATTTTGATGTCCTGAAATACGACAAGGACCACAGATACGGCATCCTTTCAGGCCGTACTCTCGATGAGGTCAAGGAAGGAACACGCGATCTGGACGGCCAGCAGGACAAACGTGCATCGTACGATTTCGCCCTATGGAAGAAAGCTTCTCCGGAACACATAATGCGTTGGCCTTCACCATGGAGCGACGGTTTCCCTGGATGGCATCTCGAATGTTCGGCAATGAGCGAAAAATATCTGGGACGCGAATTTGACATACACGGAGGCGGAATGGACCTTCTTTTCCCTCATCATGAGTGTGAGATTGCCCAGAATACTGCTTCACGCGGAACAAGCGGAGTGAAATACTGGATGCATAACAACATGATCACCATCGAGGGCAAGAAGATGGGCAAGTCGCTCGGCAACTTCATAACACTTCCGGAACTTTTTGCCGGAAAGCACGAAAAGCTTCAGCAGGCCTACACTCCGATGACAGTCCGTTTCTTCATTCTTCAGGCACACTACCGCGGAACACTGGACTTCAGCAACGAAGCTCTTCAAGCAGCGGAAAAGGGACTGAAGCGAATCATGCAGGCAGCCAAAGACCTCCGCAGCCTTGCTTCTGCTGTCGGTATAAAGTCTGCTCCGGCCCTTGCATACGGAGAATTCCCGGCAGCCGTGGCACCTGAAAAGATAGAAGCTTCCAATGCTGAAGTGAAGGCTATCATCGAGAATGTTTACGAGGCTCTCTGCGATGACCTCAACACTCCGATAGCATTGTCCAACATCTTCGATGCAGTACGTATCATAAACACTGTAAAAGAAAAGAAGCTTACTCTGGATAAATCTGACTATCAGGCTCTTATCGATCTTTTCGACAACATTGTTTCAGGAGTTCTTGGACTTCGCGACGAGGAAAGCGAAGGCGGAAAGGCAACCAAGACAATCGACGGTCTGATGCAGATGGTGCTCGAGCAGAGAAAGGCGGCAAAAGCGGCAAAGGACTGGGCGACCAGCGACCGCATCCGTGACGAACTTAAGGCTATCGGAATCCAGATCAAGGACACCAAGGACGGCACAGAGTGGACTCTTGAATAGAGACCAAGTGCAGTTATATGAGAAAATCGCCCGCGGTACCCTTCAATTTTGAGAGTACCGCGGGCGATTTCGTATGGTTTCTGCACTCAATCCATCAGGACAAAGGCAGCCCAGTATTTAGGATCCGACCCACTTACCTCTCTTCCGGACCCATCAGTGAATGTCATTTCCATGATATGCTTTTGGGCATCCTTAAGGGCATCCCTTTTATCCCAGCCTTCCGAAAGACGATCATAGAAGACTTCCATCAGTATCCGGGTAGCATTGTCATCCACAGGCCAAAGACTTACCATCAACGAACATGCTCCAGCACGTTTGAAGGCACGCTGCAATCCATAGACTCCTTCAAGGTCCACTGCACCCATACCGGTCTGGCAGGCAGAAAGGACTACAAGGCTGGTGGAGCTGAGATCGAGCCAGGCAATCTCTTCACCGGTCAGGATGCCGTCATCCAGCTGATACATTGAAATTTCTTCCGGATTCCATGAATTATTGGCACCGGCAAATACAAGCCCAGTCTTTTCCATTCCATTTCCCTTCACATAGAAGCCATGGGTCGCTATATGAAGGATTTCCGGACTATTGCCCGACAAGGATTTCACCTTTTCCTCCATCGCTTCATCTCCCTTGAAGAGAGTCACGCCATACCCCGATTCCTTCATCTTGCCGGCCACAACATCCACCTCACGGCCTGTTCCTGAAAGGTAAGGCCATCCTGTTCCCGCGACATTGCCACGATCGGCAGCATTGGCATTATAGTAGAGAGCCTCCACATCAGCATTGTAGTCTATGCCTCCGAAAAGCACCATGTCATGACCGGAAGCCTTATTTCTTCCCAGGACCTCACGAGTCGATGACACCCTGACAACCTTGTAATGTTCATTTAACCGAATCCCTTCATCATCACTGACATTCTCCAATCCGACCTGATGAATAAGTCCGTCAGGAGCATACCAGATGGTGGAATTCCTGGAGAAATATCCGGTCAACGGCTTGAGCAGCAGATTGAAAAGAGCTGAATTGCTATAGACTTCCGACCTTTTGATGGCCGTAATTTCGGACTCAAGGCACAGATCTACATTCAAAGGATGATCCCAATCCTTCCGAATGACAGAAGCTGCATATCTATATTTTCCTTCAGCATCCTGATAGCGGACAAATTCGACAGCCGTATCGTTTTTTCCTAGAGCTCCTGCAACCTGATCATATGTCACATTATCATCCACTTCCGTAGATATTCCCTTCTGACGGCACCTTTCCATGACATCCTTCTCCAAAGCCTCAGCCCTTTCCCTGATTTCAGGACTTTCACCACCAGTTGACTCCATATAGGCCCTCATCCTCTTCACCCTCCTCACATCTTCCAGAAGAAGAGTATCCCCGCTTCTATGGATATTCCTTTCCAGAGAGAGCGAAGCATTCAACAGAAGTCCCTTGGAGAAAAGTGACGAGTTATACAGAATACCTTCCTTGTCTTCATGAATCTTGACAGCCATAGAGTTGTTCTTAACGAGAGCATCGTGGATTCCTTTTACATAATACTCTCTTTCAAGTTCTGACATATAGATGAAATGCTCCGAAAGATCTGCCTTTATCATAGCATAAATATCGTCAAGGACTAATATTGACTGAGCAGTCTGGCCTAACTTTTCATACAATTTGACCAGAGTTCCGGCCATATCAAGGAATTCATCTATCGTACAACGGTTCATTTCCAGATCTTTCCATAATTCACTTGCCACATCACATGCCTCCTTATATTTACCAAGTGCCATATATGACTTGACCATGCCGTTGAGAAACATCTCGAAATTCAACCTTTTCTCCAATCCGTTCTGCTGAGATATGCTCACAGCACTTTCCCACATCTCCAAGGCATCCTGATAGTATCCGAGATCATAGGCCAGTTGTGCAACATGACCTGCGGTACCCGCAAACAAGTCTCCATCCTGCTGAGGATTGTTCTCCATAGACTCAAAATAGAAGTCCATCGATTTTATATATTCCTTCAGATTATGATAGGCATGGCCCACCTCAGCAAGTGTCATGATATGCTGCCTGCCATACTTCATCTGTTTCTCAGCTATTTCATTGGATTTGAGGACATAGGTCAAAGCCTTGTCATATTGCCTCATTGTAGTGTAGAGCATTGAGAGATTCGTACAGATGGCAGACTGCTCATGGTAATGACATCTGTCATTATCTATCATGATATCATAAGCCTTGAGCAGATATATTTCGGCCTCTCGATAGTCCCCGGTCCTAAGGTAAGCTGTTCCCCGATTGTTATATAGGACAGCAGACTCCAGACTGTTCTCGCCGTACTCCATGATACGAAATTCCTCCACCTTTGAGTATGCATCCTGAGCCTTTGCAAATTCACCGATTGCCGCATATGTCTTGCCCATTCCGTTCAGTACTGTAATGTATGAATTCTTCGCCATCCTGACATGCAGGTATCTCTCATATATGTCAACCGCCTCAGAATAGGCCGCCAAAGCCTCTTCATATCTTCCTCTCAAATGATAAATACTTGCCCTGTTATGCAGGATTCCGGCATAGGTTTCCTTATCCTTGACAACCTGATACAGTTCATCGCTTAGCTCCAGAGCCTTTTCCGCAGCATCATAGTCCTGCATATACAGATGACAGTAAGAGATCCATCCCATTGTATTCATACAGCTGTCATCACCTGTAGGGAGGATATCCGACCTCACTTTCAATGCCCTTTCAAAGTAAGGAAGAGCCTCGGCATATCGTCTTGCATTAAAGTGCAGGATGCCGATGTTCTGAAGTGCATGGGCATATCCAGCCGTATTGGGAGCAGCATCCTGCAACACTGCGTTGAAGTACTGCATGGACCTTGCCTCGTCACCTTCCATCCTCGCAAGAACTCCATACATGTTCCGGAGATGAATGAATTCTTCGCTGCTTTCATCCCTCAGCCGTGCATGGATTTCGCCCGCTCTGTCAAGATATGACGCTGCCGACTGCGTGTCCGGCCTGGAAAATGAGTTGTTCAGGATCTGTTCGGCGATATAGACAAGAATCCTGGAATGTGCCACTCCGTTTCCCTGCCCTTGATTTATCAGCTGGCTCTCAGATTTCTTGAGAAGACCGATTGCTTTCTCAAATTCACCATTCTGCTCTGCCTCAGTTTTTGCCTGCATAAACAGCCTTCCCGCCTCTCCTGGTATTCCGTAATCCTGACCATAAAGGACAAATGATGCTGTCATGACGTACATACAGCAGAAAAACAGGACTATATTTCTCATAAGGCAAGGTTTTAAGATTTCGAAGCATAAACATACGATTTTTTCAACATATCTGAAATAAAACATTAACTTAGCGGTAAAAGACAAGCATATGTATAAATTCATCTCTTGGAATGTCAATGGCCTGAGGGCTGTGTGCGGCAAAGGATTTGCCGATATATTTACGGAATTGGACGCGGATTTCTTCTGTCTGCAGGAGACCAAGATGCAGGCAGGACAGCTTGACCTGGAATTCATGGGATATCAGTCATATTGGAATTTTGCCGACAAGAAAGGCTATTCGGGAACCGCCATCTACTCAAAACACACACCACTTAATGTGACATACGGGATCGGGATTGACGAGCACGACCATGAAGGACGCGTGATAACTCTCGAAATGGACGAATTCTTCCTGGTCTGCGTGTATACACCCAATTCACAAGATGGGCTCAAGAGACTGGACTACAGGATGAGGTGGGAAGATGACTTCAGGGCATACCTTTGTTCACTAGCGGACAGGACAGATGCCAATGGTATTAAAAAGGGAGTGATAGTCTGCGGTGACCTCAATGTGGCACATAAGGAAATCGACCTGAAGAACCCTAAGTCCAACAGAATGAATGCAGGTTTTACCGATGAGGAAAGGGCTCAGTTCACAAACCTTCTCAATGCAGGCTTCATTGATACATTCCGCCATTTCTATCCTGACAAGACTGAAATATACTCATGGTGGTCATACCGTTTTCAGGCACGCCAGAAGAATGCAGGGTGGCGTATCGATTATTTTGTTGCAAGCGAGAATCTTAAAGACCGTCTTGAAGGGGCTGAAATACATACGGAAATCTTCGGTTCTGACCATTGCCCCGTAGAATTGACATTAAGATAAGAGTGCCGTCAATCAAGACGTTCGATCTTGAGTGACTGTATCTTATAGTCCGTTCCGCTCAGATTCACGAATATCGTCACAAGGAAAAGTTCTCCACCGGCATTGAGTGTTCCCAAGGCATACTTCATCTTGGGACGGCCGGCCTTATGAGTGATTTCGAATTCACGTGGAGTATATGACTTGAAGAAAGACTTCATGATCTGTCTGGCCTGATTGCGGCTTGAATCATTCGTCGTCGAGAATATGGTTATCTCAAGATTGTCTGAAAACCACGCTGAAAGTTTGTCGGCATCTCCCATCTTGAGATATTTGACAATAGGATTGAAGACATCATAACTTGCATCCTGGGCATACGACCGATGTCCGGAAGCCAACACAGACAGAGCTGATAAAAGGACCAATAATGTTTTCCTGACCGACATTACACAAAATTTGACGGTGCAAAGATACTGCAAATTCCGAGCCTTCCAAACGATTATGATGACGATATAAATATTTTATATATTTGCACTGGAAATCCTTTTAAGCATGAAAATTGCATTGATCACAGTCGGAAAGACGGACAGAAAGTGGGTCAAGGAGGGCATGGATATATACATGTCCAGGCTCAGGCATTATATACCGTTCTCTATGGTTGAAATACCTGAACTGAAGAATGTGTCAGCCCTCTCCAAAGATCAGATCAAGACAAAAGAAGGGGAACTGATTCTCAAGAATGTCCGCAGTTCCGATAATCTCATTCTGCTTGATGAGCACGGGAAGGAGTTTTCTTCTACAGAATTTGCCCGGTCATTACAGGATAAGATTACATATACCGGCAAGGACATAGTCTTTGTGATAGGAGGGGCATACGGCTTCTCCCAGGAGGTGTATTCAAGGGCAGACTCAAAGATTTCCCTGTCCAGGATGACCTTTTCACATCAGATGGTCAGAGCCATTTTTTTGGAACAGCTCTACAGGGCATTCACAATTATGAAAGGAGAACCATACCACCATGATTAGCCTTAAAAGACATCAGAAACTACCGCTGGCGAGTTTCATATTCTCTCTCATACTGATGATTCTGTCCATGATCGGGAATATTCCGTTCAACAACCTGGATAAAACGACGCACAGAGTTGAGGATCGAATTGAAAAACGCCTTGAGATACTTGACGCCCACATCAGGTATGCTCTTGACAGCGGTTCTGACGAAAAGGTCCTTACCATGGACATACCGGAAGACATGATAATCTACCGCTATGTGAATGACTCGCTGCAATCGTGGTGCAATCAGTTTCCCGTCCTTAATGACGACATAAGTTCCCGACATCTCTTCCAAAGGCTCACAGATACCAGAAGCCGTCTGGATTCCCCTCTGTCAGAAGTCAGAAATGAACTCAGTTACGAAAGTATCGGCCCTAAATGGTTTCTTGTCAAAAAGGTACTTGGCAAAAACAATGAGACCATCATTGCCGGTCTTCTTGTCAAGAACACACTCATCGATGATCTCAGAAAAACAGAAAACGGAGTAAACCGGCATCTCCGTCTGCCCGGAAGATTTTCCATTCAGCCTCTGACCCACAGCGGAGGATCACCTGTAGAGATTGACGGAGCGGCTCTTTTCAAGATAATACAGACACCCAGCCAGGCGGCCGCAAGATTCGACAACACCATACTCAGATGGTTCGCTTTGGCCTTGTTCGCCCTGACTACCATACTTTTTCTTATAAGCCACCGCACATTCAAGGTATTCTCCGTCGTAATCTCCACACTCAGTATCATTTTCGCAATCGCCATGATATGGGGACTGCAGATGAACGGGAGCAGCGAATTCATGTCTCCGTCCCTGTATGCTGACGGTCCCATTCTATTCTCTCTGGGTTCGCTGATAATAATGAACACCTATATAACATCCCTGTTCATATGCTCATACATAATAAAGGGCAGGATTCACGAGTGGGTCAGAAGGGACAGGAGTGACAAGAACTTGAGAGCATGGATATACATCCTGGTTACCTTGCTGTTCTCACTGATGATGATGGCCTATCTTCACTTCAGTCTGAAAAGCCTGATATTCAATTCAAGCCTGTCACTTGAACTTTACAAGCCGAATGATAATCTTGCATACACTCTGATTGCATATCTGTCATATACCGGACTTTTTCTCTGCATCCTCCTGCAGATGCAGGCCTTAAGACCTGTAATAATGAGGATATTCGGAATAAGATACAATCTGTTCAGATTCAAGTCCATTGTGGTTGCCGCCATGATGTGCTCTCTATACCTTACAGTAATTTCAAGTACACTCGGGTTCAGAAAAGAACAGGATATAGTCAAGGTGCTGGCCAACAAGCTTGCTGTAGACAGGGAAATGGAGTTGGAAATAATGTTGAAGAACATTGAAAACGACATAGCCGGCGACCAGCAGATCGCATCACTGCTTACTCAGAAAAACAGTGCCAGCCTCATCAGCAACAGAATTTCCGAATTCTATCTTACAAGGATAAAACAGTCCTATAAGATAAGCACCAGCATCTATTACAACCACGACATAAACGGAATCCGGACATTTACCAATATCCTTAGAAACGGGGAACCTATCAGCAGCAACTCCCGTTTTCTTCTGCTCAACGATGGGAACGGACATCCGTATTATGCCGGCATGTTCCTCAAGTACATCCCTGAAAGAGGACTTATAAGGATGATGGTAACCATAGAGCCACTTGCAAACATGGAAGACAGGGGCTATTACAGCATCCTTGGAAAATTCTCCAAATCAAGTCGCATGGAAATCCCGCCATTCTATTCGTATGCCAAGTACTATGACGGCAGGCTTTCATCTTACAATGGCAACTATCCTTATCCCACAACGTCGGCAAATATCATGACGGGAAGCCTGCAGGATGACGGAACAGGTATTTCCAGAATAAAGAAACACGTTCATTTCATTCATATAATAGGAGAAGATGAGATGATCGTAATTTCCAGACCTCAACGTGGAGGACTTGTATATTTTACGGCTTTTTCATACCTGTCCATTGCTCTTACGCTGATTCTATATCTCATCATCTACAGCAGACGCAATCCTCATACACCCCTGAAAAGCACATACTTCAGGAAAAGGATAAACTCCATTCTTTTCGTATCTTCATTCCTGATCCTCGTCAGCATTACTGTTGTCAGCATCGTGTTTGTATACAAACGTAACGAAGCCAACATGACAAACCTGATGTCGCAGAAAATCAACACGATTCAGGCCCTCACTGAGACACGTCTGTCAAATGTCAAGAACTGGAGGTTTCTAGCGACCCAAGACTTCCACACTGCATTGGAGAACATCAGCAACACCACAAAATCTGACATCACATTATATTCACCTAACGGCCACATGTTCTATTCTACTACGCCGGAGGTGTTTGAAAAGAGGATTCTTGGAAGCAGGATAAATCAGGAAGCCTACCATAATATCGTCTACCTGCATCAAAGGTATTACATCCATACTGAAGAGATAGACGGATACAAGTATTGGGCTCTTTATGCACCGCTATTCAACAAGCATGGTGAACTGACTGCCATAATATGCTCGCCTTACACAGACAAGAACTATGACTTCGTAAGGGAGACATTCTTTCATGCAGCCCTCATAATCAATCTTTTCATTATCCTTTTGTTTGCATCTCTGATATTCTGCACAAAAGAGGTCAATGACATGTTCCTGCCGCTCGTGGAAATGGGTAAGAAGATGAACACGACCGACACAGCCAACCTCGAATACATCATATATAAGAGAGAAGACGAGATTTCATCTTTGGTCGATGCCTACAACAGGATGGTAAGGAACCTTTCTGATTCCACCAGGCAGCTGGCACAGGCTGAACGCGACAAAGCCTGGAGTCAGATGGCAAGACAGGTTGCACACGAGATCAAGAACCCGCTTACCCCTATCAAGCTTGAGATTCAGAGACTGATCAGGCTTAAGCAGAAGAATAATCCGGCATGGGAGGAAAAGTTCGACAAGGTTGCAGATGTGATCCTCGAACATATCGACATATTGACTGATACGGCTAATGAATTCTCAACATTCGCCAAACTGTACAGCGAAGAGCCTGTCACTCTCGATCTTGACAAGACACTGAAAGACCAGTTGATGATATTTGACAACAAGGAAGATATCCGCATATCATATATAGGTATGGACAATGCCTTTGTCAAGGCTCCGAGACCGCAGCTCATACGAGTTTTTGTCAATCTCATCACAAATGCAATACAAGCAATTGAAATACAGAGGAAGGAAGATATCGACAATGGCGGTGAATCAACCCGAGGTGAAGTGCTGATATGCCTCAGGAACAGCACAAAAGACGGATTCTATGACATCGTATTTGACGACAACGGCCCTGGAGTAAAAGAGGAAAACCTATCAAAACTGTTCACTCCGAACTTCACTACAAAGAACGGAGGAACAGGCTTGGGTCTGGCCATATGTAGAAATATAGTAGAAAAATGTGAAGGGGAGATACGTTACCAGAAATCGTTTGCACTTGGCGGAGCTTCTTTCTGCGTATCAATTCCGAAACTCAAAGTCTAAAGGACATAACTTCTGACATCGTCTGCGGTTATACGGTCACCTGAAAGAATCAGCAGTCTTTCGACGACATTACGCAATTCACGGATATTTCCCGTCCATGTCTTTTCCTCCAGAAGAGTCATGGCATCGGCATCAATCTCACGTGAAGGCATTCCTGTTTCAGAACATATCTGGTCTACGAAATGGCTTACCAGTAAAGGAATATCGGATTTTCTTTCATTCAAGGTCGGAACATTTATCACTATCACACTTAGACGATGGTACAGGTCTTCCCTGAATGTTCCCTTGGCTATCTCCTCCTTGAGATTCTTGTTTGTCGCAGCAAAGACACGCACATCGACATTGATATCCTTGTCGCTTCCTACTCTGGAGAGCTTCTTTTCCTGAAGGACTCTCAGGACCTTGGCCTGTGCCGCAAGAGACATATCGCCGATCTCGTCCATAAAAAGAGTTCCTCCGTCTGCCTGTTCGAACTTACCTTTATGCTGTCTGACTGCCGATGTAAAAGAACCTTTCTCATGTCCGAAAAGCTCGCTCTCGATAAGTTCAGAAGGGATGGCAGCACAATTGACTTCTATATACGGCATGGCCGAACGTCCGCTCTTCTGATGAAGATTCCTGGCCACCAGTTCCTTTCCCGTACCGTTTGCACCGACAATAAGGACTCTGGCATCTGTAGGAGCAACCTTGTCTATCATTTCCCTGATATGCAGCATAGGTTCGGACTCTCCGACCATAGGCTGGCCATATACTTTCTTTTTCAAGCTCCTCGTCTCCCTGACCAGAGACACCTTTTCTGTCGCATTCTTGATAGTAACAAGAATCCTGTTCAGATCCAGAGGTTTCTGTATAAAATCAAATGCTCCCTTTTTGATGCATTCTACGGCTGTATCTATGTCTCCATGACCGGAAATCATCACGATCGACGAATCTATCCCCATTGATGACAGGCGGTCAAGCACTTCCATACCGTCCATTTCCGGCATCTTGATGTCGCAGAAGATGACACTGTATTTTTCTTTTTCAACCATCGAGCATCCCTGAGCTCCATTTTCAGCTACATCCACATCATAGCCTTCATCCGTCAGGATTTCCTTGAGAGAATTTCTGATTGACCTTTCGTCATCAATAATCAAGATCTTCATATTTCCGTAATTATTATAATCCTCAAATATCGACATTTTTGGGTGTTTACACAAAAATTTATACTTTTGTGAGATTTTGGACATCGAGTTTTCGTCCTGAAAATACTTTTTGACTTATTATATGCATATACCTGATATAATCATTGCAATCGACGGCTATTCATCCACAGGAAAAAGTTCCTTTGCAAAAATCGTGGCAAACGAGTTTTCCTTTCTGTATCTTGATTCTGGAGCCTTGTACAGAGGGGTTACTTTGCATGCCATCGAAAAAGGTTTCATCGACGACGGATGCAGGATTGATGTAGACGGTCTGGAAGAATCACTGAAAGGTCTGGACCTGCATTTCGGCCCGGAAGGCACATATATAGGAGAAAGATGCATTGAAGACGAAATCCGTTCACTGAAGATTGCAGAAAAGGTAAGTCCTATAGCAACCGTACCTCAGGTAAGGGAATATGTTGACAGAAAGCTTAGGGAATTCGGAAAGGCCAAGAGGGTGGTGATGGATGGCAGGGACATCGGAACGACAGTATTTCCCGATGCGGAACTGAAGATTTTCATGACGGCAGACCCTGTGATAAGAGCACAAAGAAGGGCTGCAGAAATGAATGCCAAAGGCATGGAGGCAGACCTCGAATCCGTTCTCAGAAATCTGCAGGAAAGAGACTATATAGATTCACACCGCTCGACTTCCCCATTAAGCAAGGCAGAAGATGCTATTGTTCTGGATA
Source organism: Bacteroidales bacterium (assembly GCA_017625725.1). GTDB lineage: Bacteria > Bacteroidota > Bacteroidia > Bacteroidales > UBA932 > Cryptobacteroides. Next base: position 22,549 of record JAGAKH010000019.1, read on the forward strand.
ATTCACACATGACCATGGAGGACCAGATGATATGGTTGAAGAAAATAATAGAAGAACGTTTCTGCAAATAATAATATTTACTGTATGAGCATCACAGTTGACATTGACAAGAATTCAGGATTCTGCGCCGGAGTGATACGTGCAATAGGAAAAGCTGAAGAGTTTCTGCAGGATGGTTCAGGCGAGGACAGGAAACGCTTGTATTCATTAGGGGCCATTGTGCATAATGACGCCGAGCTCAACAGATTATCTTCCAAGGGGCTTGTTACAATCGACAGGGAGGATCTGGATGACATGGAACTCACAGAAGCCGGAGGTGAAGTCCTGCTTATAAGGGCTCATGGAGAACCGCCGCAGACCTATGAACAGGCAGAGAGCCTTGGATTTGATATTATTGACTGTACATGTCCGGTAGTTCTTCAACTTCAGGAGCAGATCAAGGAGGCATATCATGCCCAGCAGGAAGACGGAAAGGGCTGCATATTGATTTTCGGCAAGATCGGCCATGCGGAAGTCCTTGGTCTTGTGGGCCAGACTGACGGGAAGGCCATTGTGATAGAAAATATTGCCATGCTTCAGGAAAGCATAGAGAAAGGCTTGTTCAAGCTTGATGAGCCAGTGGAGATATTCAGTCAGACGACAAAGAGTCCTGCAGAATTTGCAAGACTTTGTTCGCGCCTTGAAGAGGAAATGGCAAGATTCAATGAACTGAGCATCGAAAGGTTCCAGGGAAAGAAACTGCTTAAGATTCACAACAGTATATGCTCTCAGGTCGCTACAAGACACGAAAGACTCTCCAGATTTGCACTGGAACATGATATGATAATCTTTGTTTCCGGAAAGGCAAGTTCCAATGGGAAAGTTCTCTGTAGTTTATGCAAATCATTGAACATCAGAACATACCAGATTGACTCCCCTGCTGAAATCAAGAGGGAGTGGTTCAGAGCTGATGACAGGGTCGGTGTCTGCGGTGCCACATCCACTCCTAAATGGCTGCTGGAGGAAGTGGCGGACGCCATTCTGGCCCTTAATGTTTATGCAGATGATTGGGAGGCGACTTACCACATTTCCAACGGAAAAAAATCTGAGAATCAGTAAAATTTGCTTTGATACATACATTTTTATAATTTTGCAGCCGATTTTCGGAATCGATAATTCAGAAGTTAAAGAAATTACAACAAACAGATATTTTTTATGGCAACAACAGCTGATTTTAAAAACGGACTTTATCTTGACTTCAACGGTAAGCCATGCCAGATCGTATGGTTCCAGCACGTTAAACCAGGAAAGGGTCCTGCTTTCGTAAAGACAAAGCTCAGAAATCTTGAGAACGGACGTATTCTTGAGAACACATTCACTGCAGGTGCGAAGATCGACACCATCAATGTTGAAAGAAGACCTTATCAGTTCCTTTATAAGGATGAGGACGGATTCAACTTCATGCATGAAGAGACATACGAGCAGATTCACCTCGACACAGACCTCGTTGACAACGCAGATCTCATGAAGGAAGGACAGCATGTGGAAATGATGTTCCTTGCTGATGAAGAGCGTTGCCTTACATGTGAGCTCCCTACCTATGTAGAACTCGAAGTTACCTACACCGAGCCTGCAGTAAAGGGTGACACTGCATCAACAAATGCACAGAAGGAGATCACTCTCGAGACTGGAGCTATCATCATGGCCCCTCTCTTCATCAACATCGGAGAGAAGATCCGCGTAAACACTACTGACCGTTCATACGGTGAGCGTGTGAAATAGTCTATGACTTTTCTGACATATCGAGACCACAAAACCTTACGGCTTTGTGGTCTTTTCTTATAGAAGAGTTCCTCGACTCGGCCTTCAGCCTCGCTCAAAACGAGAAATGAAAAAAATGAAATTTTATTGAATATTCCACTAGTGTCCCGTTAAGGGATTGTTAAAAGTTTATAATTGTTTTATTTTTAGTTAATTATAAAGGTATTTTCTTGTACACGACTTGAATCGTAACTTTGGACAGACCATCTTATCTGTCAGTCTATGTTCACAGGAAAA
>JAGAKH010000020.1 GCA_017625725.1 Bacteroidales bacterium
GACAGATTGGTAGCCATCCAGAGAGTGACAAAGGTTACTAAGGGTGGTCGTCACTTCAGCTTTGCAGCAATTGTTGTAGTTGGTGACGAGAACGGCGTTGTAGGCTATGGTCTTGGAAAAGCCAACGAAGTCACTACTGCAATTTCAAAGGGAATCGAGGATGCAAAGAAGAACCTCGTAAAGGTTCCAATCCTTAACAAGACTATCCCTCATGAGCAGGAGGCAAAGTTCGGAGGTGCAAGAGTATTCATGAAGCCAGCTGCACCTGGTACAGGAGTAAAGGCCGGTGGTGCGATGCGTGCTGTATTCGAGTCAGTAGGTGTACACAACGTGCTTGCTAAGTCAAAGGGTTCATCAAATCCTCACAACCTTGTGAAGGCAACTGTTGCTGCACTTGTTGAGATGAGAGATGCCTATACTGTAGCCGGACTCCGCGGTATTCCAATGAGTAGAGTATTTAAAGGTTAAGGAGGACAGTAGAAATGGCAAAAGTTAAGATAACTCAGATCAAGAGCAAGAACGGTGCTACCCAGAGACAGATTGCAAATCTCCAGTCTCTCGGAATTCACAGGTTGCATCAGACTGTAGAGGTGGAGCTTACTCCAGTTACCAAGGGTATGGTTGAGAAGGTTCGTCACCTTGTAATCGTAGAGGAAATTTAAATAGGAGGACAGAAAGATGAAATTACATAATCTTACACCTGCTGCAGGCTCAAAAGGCAGAGAGAAGAGAATCGGACGTGGTGAGGGCTCAGGACATGGCGGAACATCTACCCGCGGTCACAAGGGTGCTCAGGCTCGTTCAGGTTACTCTCGCAAGATCGGCTTCGAAGGAGGTCAGATGCCTATCCAGAGAAGACTTCCTAAGTTCGGTTTCACTAATCCTACAAGAGTTGAGTACAAGGGCATCAATGTCGCTGTTCTTCAGACTCTCGCAGAGGCTAACAATCTTACAGTAGTGACTGTAGAGACTCTCCGCGAAGCAGGATTCATCAATAAGAACCAGCTTGTCAAGATTCTTGGTAACGGTGAACTTACAGCTAAATTGGAAGTATCTGCAAATGCTTTCTCAAAGTCAGCGATCGCTAAGATCGAGGCTGCGGGTGGTACTGCAACAACAATCTGATAGAGATGAAGAAACTAATCCAGACTATCAAGAACATCTTTAAGATCGAGGAGCTCCGCAAGAGAATCGTCTATACTCTCGGACTGCTTGTAGTCTATCGCCTTGGAAGCTTTGTAGTGCTTCCGGGCATAGATTCAGCACAGCTTGCGAATCTTCAGAACACAGCTTCAGAAGGCCTTGTAGGTCTCTTGAACATGTTCTCAGGTGGAGCATTCGGAAACGCTTCGATCTTTGCGCTGGGAGTGATGCCATACATCTCGGCATCCATCGTGATCCAGCTTCTTGGTGTTTTCGTCCCTTACTTCAGGAAACTCCAGATGGAGGGCGAAAGCGGACGCCGCAAGATGAATCAGTATACAAGGTATCTGACCATTCTGATCATCTGCATCCAGGGCCCGGCTTATATGGCTGCCCTTCACAACCAGATTCCAGCATCTGCATTCATCGCAGTTAACCAGCTCGGCTGGAGCAATTTCTGGTTCAATCTTGTATCGACAGTGATCCTCCTTGGAGGAACAATGTTCGTAATGTGGCTCGGAGAGCGTATTACAGACCGTGGTCTTGGTAACGGTATATCCCTTATCATCATGGTAGGTATCATCGCACGCCTTCCTTATGCCCTTACAGCCGAGATCGGTGAGAAGCTTACAGCTAATGCTGGCGGTGGACTTCTTCTTCTGATTGTCGAGCTTGTAGTCCTCTTCTTTGTATTCGTAGCTGCCATCGCTCTCGTTCAGGCTGTAAGGAAGGTTCCTGTACAGTATGCAAAGAGGGTTGTAGGAAACAAGCAGTACGGTGGAGTACGTCAGTACATCCCTATGAAGATCAATGCAGCCGGCGTTATGCCTATCATCTTCGCTCAGGCTCTCATGCTCTTCCCTCTTGTATTCTCGCAGTTTGACGCAACCAGAGGTCTTGCAGCAACATTCAGCAACTATACCGGTTTCTGGTATAACTTCGTATTCGCAATCCTCGTAGTACTCTTCACATATTTCTACACAGCAGTCACTGTAAACCCTACAATGATGGCTGACGATATGAGAAAGAACGGCGGTTTCATCCCTGGTGTAAAGCCTGGTAAGAAGACTGCAGAGTACCTTGACTCAATCATGTCAAGAGTGACTCTTCCAGGATCTATCTTCCTTGCTCTTATCGCGATTCTCCCTGCATTCGCTATGATGCTCGGTGTAAACAACCAGTTCGCAAGCTTCTACGGAGGTACATCCCTCCTTATCCTTGTGGGTGTTGTTCTCGATACACTCCAGCAGATCGAAAGCCACCTTCTTATGCGTCACTATGACGGACTTATGAAGACCGGTCGTCTGAAAGGACGTTCCGGCATGTAATATCGATGAAGTTCTTTGAGAAGATGGTCAAGCCTAAGACAGAAGAAGCGATAGCGCTGATGAAGGAAAACGGAATCCTCGTTTCCAAGACATTGGCTGAGGTCGGTAAGATAGTTGCCCCTGGTGTGACAACTCTTGAGTTGAATAGGGTAGCTGAGACCTTTATCCGTGATCACGGAGCTATACCGAGCTTCCTCGGTTATGATGGCTTTCCTTACTCGCTCTGCATCTCTGTAAACGATGTCGTAGTCCACGGATTTCCGTCAGATTACGTCCTCAAGGAAGGAGACATCGTGTCAGTTGACTGCGGTACGTTCTATAAGGGATATAATGGTGATTCAGCCTACACCTTCCCGGTCGGGGAGGTGGACGCTGAAACCCAGACCCTTCTTGACGTCACCAAGGAATCACTTTACAGAGGAATTGCAGCGGCAGTAGCAGGAAACAGAACTGGAGATATAGGACACGCGGTGCAATCGTACGCAGAGTCATTCGGGTTCTCCGTAGTCCGCGAACTTGAGGGACACGGAATCGGAAAGGAAATGCACGAAGCCCCAGGCGTTCCGAATTACGGACGCAAGGGTCAGGGAGCAAGACTTGTCGATGGAATGACAATCTGTATCGAACCGATGATCAATGCAGGTGCAAGAGCAGTGTATTTAGCTAAAAATGGTTGGGCAGTACACACTTCGGACCGCAGGAAATCAGCACATTTCGAGCTTACGGTTGTTGTCAGAAAAGGCCAGGCTGAGTTGTTGTCCACCTTCGACTTTATCGAAAAATGTTAAATTTTAAAGTGATTATTGATGCCAAAACAATCAGCAATCGAGCAGGAAGGAGTAATCGTTGAGACTCTCCCGAATGCAATGTTCAAAGTTGAACTTGAGAACGGACATGTCATCATTGCCCACATCTCTGGCAAGATGAGGATGAATTACATCAAGATTTTGCCCGGAGACAGAGTTAAGGTGGAGATGTCACCTTATGATTTA